>RGVM01000019.1:482-13769 GCA_010027295.1 Chitinophagia bacterium | reverse complement strand
CAGGCGTGAGAAACTCCTGCGCTCATTGGCCTCCAGGCGTTGCATCAAGGCCGGACGCCCCCTGGCGGCGCCAGAGATGCGACGGATCCTGGCAGACCTCTGCAGCTGCCGGCAGTCATCGCTGAGTCCGGGCGGACTGCCCACATTCGTGGAACTGGACGGGGCAAAGCTCGACGGACTTTTCTTCCGGTGAAGCCCAGACCCGGATCATCCCTTCTCGTATAGTTCCAGCAGGAATTCTCCAAAGCGCTTTCGCACCTGCGCCGCCGTCGTCCGGTGGTTGTTCACGAGCAACGAGAAGATCAGCCGGTGCCCTTTCCGGGTCAGCAGGTAGCCGCTCAGGGCCACCACGCCACTTAGCGTGCCCGTCTTGGCCTGCACCCTTCCGGCAAGCCGGGCGTCAAGCGAACCCAGCGTGCCCGTACCTGCCGTGGGAAGGATGGCACGCAGGCGGTCCATGCCGAAGTCGGACTGCATCCTGTCGAGCAGCCAGACGAAGTCCTCGGGCGTGAAGAGGTTGTATCGGCTCAGCCCGCTGCCATCGGCCCATCTGGGCGCCTGCGGCATGCCCGAGAGCGTGGTCGCCAGGAGCGTGTCGATGGCGGCAGACTCACGAAAAGACCCGGTGAGCCGTCGCGAGACCATGAGCAGGGCTTGCTCGGCGAAGAAGTTGTCGCTGCGGTGCATCAGGGGTTTCAGCAGGGAATCGGTGGGCTGCGAGCGGATGACATTACCCCCTTTCCTTGGACGGGCCGCGTCGGAAGGCCACTCCCGCAGTCGGTCTGCACTTGAAAGCCTTTCGTTGAGGACGGAGATGCCCGTGACCGACCCATGAGTGACGAAGGGGACGTCCACGGAGACCCCGTCGGATCGCCCCTCTGTGATCAGGAAGCGATTCCTGTCGCGGTCGCGCCCGACGGAGAAGCGTCCCGCCGGGTCGGGCGCCTTGAAGTCGACCTGCCAGGGTCCCTCCGGATCTCCCGTGATGAAGGCGTCGGTCGTATCCCCCGCTCGGGCGGGGTTCTCCTTGCGAGTGACGGCCTGCCGCCAGGTGATATAGTTGCCGTGCACCGGCAGGGCACTCCGCTCGGGCATATAGTAGGCGGCATAGTCGTCCCAGCTCCAGCCCGATCCCAGGGGCGTCGTCCTCCAATCTCCGGTATCGAGGTAAAGAGGTTTGGCAGAGGCTGCGAGGAAGTCCATGACGGGTTGCAAGGGGAAGTCGGGATGCAGCAGCGTGGGGTCGCCTGTCGGTTCGAGGAGGATGGCCGTGTCGAGGTCGCGCCACACGATGCCGTCGAGCGAGTCGCCCAAATGCTTCATGGCGGCATAGCAGGTGACGAGCTTGGTATTGCTGGCCGGAACGAAATAGCGGTCGGAGGCGTGCCGGTAGAGCATCTTGCGGCTGCCGGCATCGAAGACGGCGACGCCCAGGTGGGCATGGGCGAGGGCGCTGTCGGCGAGTAGCGTGGCGGAGGCCGCACGGTGCAGCCGGCGGGGCACGGAACAGGAGGCCAGCAGGGCCGCAAGCATCAGGAGGGCGTGGTTCCTTCTCATGGGGATCCGTTTTCAGCGGCTCAGCCGCGCTCCTGGGCGCGCAGCCATCGCTCGGGCAGTTCGTTGTCGCAGGCCCTCAGGTAGTCACGGCGCGAACAGGGCAGCCAGCTGCCGTCGGGCATCCGCATCCACCAGCGACCGGTGCGGCGGCTCTGCAGGAAGGTGGTGTCAATTTCGGCGAAAGCGGTATGGAAGGACAGGAAATCGTCGGTTTCGGCCACGGGTGCCTCCTCCCCGGCACGTCGGACGCCATCGATGAAGTACCAGACCATCTGCGCCGCCTGGCGCGCTGCGAGTCCATGCGAGTCGGAGGCGGCATCGTACCCGTAGATGGCGAAGCTGTCGAGCCGGGGCGCCATGCCCGCGTAGGAGGCCAGCAGACAGGCTTCCTCGCCGTTGAGACCGTCGGGCAGCCCGTCGGGCTGTGGCGCCGAGAGGTACTGCAGGGCCCCTATGTCAAAACTGGCCATGCGGCAGTCGCGCAGCACGGGCTCCATCTCCTCGATATCCTCCCGCACCTTTCCCAGCCGGAAACAGTCAAAGCGGAGCTTGTCCATCGTCTCCAGCATCTCCGGATTCACCAGGTAGCTCTGGAAGGCGATATGGCTGTAGTGCCGGACGAGGTTTGGCTCGCCCGTGAGCATCTCCATGAGGAAGTTGCTGGCCTTGACGGGGAGGTCGGTCGACAGGTCGAGCCGCGAGTCGATGACGGCCACGTCGATGAGCCTGTCCTGCGGGCGGTAGGCCTCGTACTGGGCAAGGGTGAGGTCATGGCTTCCCCCGATGATGACGGCCCGGGCACCAGCCTCCAGGATGGCTGAGACGACGGTCTTCAGCGCTGCCAGCGTATCTGACAGGGTCTCGCCCCGGCGGATGTTGCCGGCGTCCGCAAGCCGGATGTGGCGATGCCAGTGATAGAGCCCGTAGAGGCTGCGTCGCACCGCATCGGGTCCGGACACGTCGAAGTCGGCAAAGTCGCCACCCCGGCGCTCGCCGCAACCTACCAGTACGATATCAGCCTCCCGGAAATCGGGCAACTCGCCCTCGTTCGCGGCGATACATCTGCCTATCTGGCCGTCGCGGTAACGATCTGAAGCCAGACCCGAATACAGCTCCGTCGGCATTAGGAAGTCGGATATCCGGAAGGGGTCGTCCATGCACATCTCGTTTCCGCAAACCTAATCCATCGGAGGCAATCCCTGCCATCCCTTATCGGGGCCGACAGAGGACGGGGCACGAGGGGATTGCATATCTTTACCGCATGGAAGAGATCCTCGCGCAGATAGCGCGCCACAGCGAGGAAATGAGGACCCTCGAGACCCCTGATGCGGAATCGCTGGAAGCCTTCCGAATCCGTTTCCTCGGTCCCAAAGGACTCGTCAAGGCCCTGATGGGCGAAATGAAGAACGTCTCCGCTGACCGCAGGAAGGAGTTCGGACTGGCGATGAACGCCTTCAAGACGCAGGCCGAACAGCGTTACGAGACCCTCAGAGAGGCGCTCTCCGTCGGTGCCGACACTTCGGGTCCGGCCATTGACAACACCCTGCCCGGAGACCCCCTGCCCACAGGCAGCCGCCATCCCATCACCCTCATGCGCAATCGCATCGTCTCCATCTTCCGCCGCCTGGGCTTCGCCGTGGCTGAAGGACCCGAGATCGAGGACGACTGGCACAATTTCACCGCCCTCAACCTCGACGAGGACCACCCGGCCCGCGACATGCAGGACACCTTCTACCTGTCCAAGGGCCCCGACAGGCTGCTCCGCACCCACACCAGCAACGTGCAGATCCGCGAGATGCAGAAGGGCTCACTGCCCATACGGATCGTCTGCCCCGGACGCGTGTATCGCAACGAGACGGTAAGCGCTCGCTCCCACTGCTTCTTCCATCAGGTGGAAGGCCTCTATATCGATGAAGGCGTATCCTTCGCCGACCTCAAGCAGACCCTATACTTCTTCGTCAAAGAGATGTTTGGCGAAGATGTGAAGATCCGATTCAGGCCAAGCTTCTTCCCCTTCACAGAACCCAGTGCCGAGATGGACATCAGCTGCCTCCTCTGCCATGGCGATGGCTGCGCCGTCTGCAAGCGCACGGGATGGCTAGAAATCCTCGGCTGCGGCATGGTGCATCCCAACGTGCTGACCAACTGCGGAATCGACCCCGACAAATACAACGGATTCGCCTTTGGCATGGGCATCGAAAGGCCGGCCATGCTGAAATACGGCATCACCGACATACGCCTCTTCAGCGAGAACGACGTACGCTTCCTGCAACAGTTCACCGCAGCGCTCTGAAGCCGAGACCTGCACAGGGAGGGGACAGGCCAAATCCATGACCCGATGATACAGACCATCGTCGTATGCGGCGCAGGCACGATGGGCTCGGGCATAGCCCAGCTGGCCCTGCAGCACGGCTTCCACACCGTGCTCTTCGACAGGGAGGCTGGACTGCTCGACAAGGCCCGCACGCGCATCGAGGCCGGCCTGACCCGTGCCTCCGCCAGGTCAGGCCTCGACACCGCAGGCATCCGCAGGGCCATGGATGGGCTCCTCACCACGACCGACATCCACTACGCGATAGGCGATATCATCATCGAGGCCGTCACCGAACGAATGGATGTCAAGAAGGCCCTCTTCGGACAGCTCGCCGAGATCAACCACTCCGACACCATACTCGCCACCAACACCTCCTCCCTCTCCGTCACGACATTGTCCGAGGGCCTGCCCCATCCGGGCCGCGTATGCGGGATGCACTTCTTCAACCCGGCCCCCGTCATGCGGTTGGTGGAAGTGGTTCGCACGCCCCATACACGCGACGAAGTGGCGGAAGCGGCCACTTCCCTCGCCCGCGCCCTGGGTCGGGAACCGGTGACATGCATCGACTCCCCGGGCTTCATCGTCAACCGCGTCGCCAGGCCATACTACCTCGGGGCGCTGCGGCTCGCGGAAGAGGCTTCCATGGATCCGTCGACCATCGACGACCTGATGGAGTCCTTCGGCTTCCGCATGGGTCCGTTCCGACTCATGGACCTGATCGGCAACGATGTCAACCTCGCTGTGTCCCGATCCCTGTGGGAGGCATGCGGCCGTCCCGAACGCCTCAAACCCTCCGCCCTGCAGGAGGCCAGGGTGTCGGAGGGAGACCTCGGGCGGAAGACGGGCAAGGGCTTCTATACCTACTCCCAGGAAACCTGAATCAGGCCCGCCTGTCATAGGGAGGCCGCCAACCCGGTCAAGCACATGGAGAACCCCGACACTGAAGCGCGTATCCTCGTCACCGGCGGCACAGGCCTGCTGGGTGGCTATCTGCTCAAGGCACTTTCGAAGAGAGGTCTGCGCGCGCGGGCCATCCACCGCGGCGCCCTGCCGGCCGAAACGCCGGGTCTTGATGTCGAATGGGTGCCGGGCGACATCCTTGACCTGGGCGCCCTCGACGATGCCATGCAGGGCGTCACCGAGGTCTACCACTGTGCCGCCATGGTGTCCTTCCACCCCAGGCGAAGATCCCTCATGCAACGTGTCAACGTGGAGGGCACCGCCAACGTCGTGAACGCCGCTCTCAGGCACGGTGTACGGAAACTCGTCCACGTCAGCTCCGTCTCGGCCCTCGGCCGGAAGCGGCAGGGTGTGACGGTAAGGGAAGACATCCCTTGGGACGACGAGGCCAACCTCTCGGCCTACGGACTCACCAAACACCTCGCCGAACTCGAAGTGCACAGAGGTATCGCAGAAGGCCTGGAAGCCGTCATGGTCAACCCCAGCATCATCCTCGGCGTGGGCGACTGGCACCGGGGCTCCGCCGCCATGTTCCGCAACGCATGGCGTGAATTCCCCTGGTACACTGACGGTGGGACCGGACTGGTCGACGCAGCCGATGTCGCAGAGGCCATGGTGCGCCTAATGGAGTCGCCCATCCACTCCGAGCGTTTCATCCTGTCCTCGGAGAACTGGCCATACCGGCGCATCTTCACGGAGATGGCGCTGGCGATGGGCAAAAGGCCGCCGCATCGCAGGGCCAGCCCCTGGATGGGTGGCATCGTGTGGAGATGGGAATGGGTCAAGAGCCTACTCTCGCCATTCGACCCGCTCCTCACCCGAGAGACGGCCGAGACCGCACAGACCAGCGTGGCATACGACAACTCCAAAATCCTGGACAGCCTCCCAGGATTCTCCTTCCGGCCCCTGCAGGAGGTCATAAGGGATTATGCCCGCGAATATTCCGTTAAATTCGGCAAGGCTTGAGGGCACGCACCAGTCAGGCCCGTGTTTTGCTTTGCATCCACCCATGAGATTCACATTCAGGTCATTCGCCGCCGCCGCCTGGCTCTGCCTCGCCGCATCCACGAACGCGCAATCCCTCTCCGTGACGGGCAAGGTCACGGACGCCCAGACAGGGCAGCCCCTCTCGGGCGCCTCCGTCTTCTGCCAGAACACCACCATTGGCACCACCACCTCCGCAGAAGGCGCCTTCCGCCTCGCACTGCCCGACGGCGGTTACGACCTGGTCGTGTCCTTCAACGGCTATGAAACCTTCAGCACCCGCATCGGCAAGGGCTCGGAAGCCACGGAAGCGCTGGAAGTGCGCCTGAAGCTAAAGGACCGAAGCCTCGAGGAAGTGTCCGTCGTCGCGACCAACGAAGTGAGGGATGGATGGAAGAAGTACGGATCCCTTTTCCGCGACCAGTTCCTGGGCATGACGGAGGGCGTCGACTCCTGCATCATCGAGAACATCGACTCGCTCCGGTTCTTCTACAGCCGGAAGCGCGACCGGCTCAAGGTCGTGGCGCGAGAGCCGCTGCGCATCCGCAACGCGGCACTGGGCTACCGCATCCGCTACGAGCTCGACTCGTTTACCCACGAGTTCGGCACCGGCAACACCGAGTACGCTGGCTACGCCCTCTTCGAGGAGATGGAGGGCGATGCAGCGCGACAGACCTTGTGGAAAGAGAAGCGAAAGGATGCCTACTTCGGCTCGATGCTGCACTTCATGCGCTGCTACTACGACAGCACCCTCGCCCTGAACGGATACCGGCTCGAGCGGGTCGACCCGTCCTCCGGAAAGAGCCGCCTGATCTACGACCCCTACGACTCCACCTTCTTCGAAGCCTTCGACGACGGAGAGGCCATGCTCGTGAGCAACGGCCGGCTTCGGGTCACCTACTCGCAGGAAATACCAGAAGTGAGATACCTCAAGTCCAAAGGCATGCCCGAGAAGACACCCGTGCAGATTTCGATCCTGCAATTCCCCGTGGCGGTCGTCATCGAACAGAACGGATACTACTACGACCAGAAGGACATCCTCGCACTCGGCTACTGGGCCTGGGAGAAGCTCGCGATGCTGGTCCCTTACGACTACGACCCGGACTGATCGCGGGCCTCGAGCCTGGAGACGCGCTCCCATAGCTCCGCGATGCGCTTCACCCACACAAGCTCCCTTCGCTTCTCGCGCGCATCCACCGCAGGCGTGCCGAAATAGCTGCGCCCACCCTCGAGGCTCGATGGCACACCACTCTGCGCCATCACCACCGCGCCCGCGCCGATGCTCAGCGTCTTGCTGACGCCGACCTGCCCCCACAGGACGGCGCCGTCCCCCACCTCCACCGCGCCGGCTATGCCGACCTGCGCCGCCAACAGGCAGTTGCGGCCGATCACCGTGTCGTGGCCCACATGCACCATGTTGTCCATCTTCGTGCCCCGTCCGATCCGCGTATCGTGTGTCACACCCCTGTCGATGGTGCAGCCGGCGCCTATCTCCACATCGTCCTCCACTACCACGCGTCCGCAACTCTCCATGCGGCGGTACCACGACTCGCGGTCCTTCCGGGTGTTGTAGTAGAAGGGCTCAGAGCCAATGACGGTGCCCGATTGCACCACGACCCTGTCGCCGATCAGGCAGCGGTCGCCTATCGTCACGTTGGGATGGATGATGCAGTCCCTTCCGATGCGTGCATGCTCGCCCACGAAGACGCCGGGGGCCAGATGCGTGCCCTCGCCAATTACGGCAGTGGGTGAGAGGGCCGCTGTCGGCGGCACGAACGGACGGTAACGCCTGACGATGTCGAGGTAGGCGTCGAAGGGACGGTCCACCACGAGCAGGGTCTTGCCCTCGGGAACGGCCACCTCCGTGTCGATGATGATGTGCGTCGCCGCAGAGGAGATGCACTTGTCATAGTACTTCGGATGGTCCACGAACACGAGGTCTCCCGGCTCCACGCGGTGTATCTCGTTGATGCCGGTGGCAAGCGACCTCGGGTCGCCGACGATGCGGGCACCGATCCATTCCGCAATGTTCGATAGCGTCACGGGCTCAGGAAATCTCATCTGTCACTCTTTGTAGCGAAGGTAGTCATTCCGAAAAGCGCAGATCATCCACGGGTTAGGTCCACATTCACATCTCACTACACGCATGCTTTCCACAGCTCGACTGGAAATTGTTGATAAAAAAGGCGGAAAATTTTTAGGCTGTGTGAAATATGTTTTAATATTGTGTGCGGTCCTCGTATCGCGTACTTACTAACCCATTCAATTGAGAGCCCGGCATAGCCGGGCTCTCGCTTTTCAGGCAGCCTGAAACTCCGTGCGGATGCGGCTTGCAGGCTTCCAAGCGTTGTGCAGGACGCGCTCACGTTCAGGCCGGAATCGATTACCTTGCATCAAATCACACAGGCATGCTGAGATCCATGACCGGCTACGGCAGGTCGGAACGCGCGGTGGGCGAGCGGACATTCCTCGTCGAGATACGGTCGCTCAACGGAAAGCAGTTCGAGACACTTGTGAAGCTGCCGCAACTCCTCAAGCCCTTCGAGTTCGAGATTCGCAACGCGCTCTCCGAGAGGCTGCAGCGTGGAAGCATAGAGTGCGTGATCTCGCTCAGGTTGAATGGTGCTGCGAAGCCCGTGCTTATCAACACGGAACTGGCGGCCTCCTACCACCGGCAGCTGAGCCAGCTCTGCACATCGCTGGGCATGGATTCCTCGGGCATCCTTGACGCACTCATGAAACTCCCGGAGGTGATCGCACCCAACATGGATGCGATGGACGCCACCGAGTGGGCGCAGTTCCGTGAGGTGCTCGACGAGGCGATCGGTCGGATCGATATGCACCGCATCGATGAAGGGGCCGCCCTGGAGAAGGACCTGAGGGAGCGGATCGCCAACATACGGAGCCTTCAGCAAGAGGTCATGGCGGCGGAACCGAGGCGTCGGGAACGGATACGGGAACAGTTGCGCAGGTCGCTGGAAGAAAACCTTGGTGCTGAACGGTACGATGCCAACCGCATGGAACAGGAACTGCTGTTCTATATCGAGAAGTTGGATATCTCGGAAGAACAGGTGCGGCTGCTGAACCACTGCGACTACTTCCTGTCCGTGATCGGTGAGCCTGGCGAGAGCAAGGGCAAGAAGCTCTCCTTCGTACTCCAGGAGATTGGACGTGAAATCAACACCACCGGCTCCAAGGCTTACGACGCCGAGATACAGCGGACTGTCGTCTCCATGAAGGACGAGCTCGAGAAGGCGAAGGAACAAATCCTGAACGTCCTCTAGCCGCCGGGATCTGCCGGCTCGAACGCATCGCTTATTTTTGCCGAATGCCGCGCATGAAGTCGATATACGCCCTTGCCGCCATCCTACTCGCGGCGGCATCCTGCACCACCCTCGGGATCCATGAGCGGAACGTGGCCGTGCCCGGGCATGCCTGGGAGTCAGGGTTCCAGCCGGAACTGACGTTCTCCGTCACCGATACCTCGTCGGCCTATCTCGTCTTCTTCGTGCTTCGGCACACGGACGCCTATCGATTCAACAATATCTGGGTGGATATCACCAGCCGCTCCCCCGGCGATTCGGCCGATATCAAACAGCGCTTCGACCTGCCGCTGTCGGACGGGAAAGGCTGGACAGGCACCGGCGTCGACGACATCTTCGAACACCGCATCCTCCTCTACCGGGAACCCGTCAGGTTCCGCAGGCCGGGCACCTACCGGGTGCGGCTCGCCCACGTCATGCGCGAAGATCCACTTCGGCACGTGCTCAGCGTAGGACTCCGCGTAGAGAAGCCAAAACCCTGACACCGCCGATGGTCGTAGCCAAAAGGAGGTTTGGTCGCATCTCCGCCGTCTACTGGCTGCTCACCGCCTACATGGTGGCCGCACTCGTCTGGTGGTTCATCGAGCTGATGCAGCTCAACGAACAACTGCACGCCTTCCGCATCGGTTCCGCTGGTGTGACTGTGCCGGCCGCTGAGATAGAGAGGCGCCGCAACATCGTGCAGTACGTGGGTGAAGGTTCCATGTTCCTGCTCCTCACCCTCCTGGGGGCCGCCTTCGTGCATCGCGCCGCAAGGAGAAGGATCCGTCTCGACGAACAGCAGCGAAACTTCATGATGGCCGTAACGCATGAACTCAAGACCCCCATCGCCGTCATCCGCCTCAACCTCGAGACACTCCGCAAGCATACCCTCGACGATACGACCCGCACAGGCCTGCTGGCCGACAATCTCCGGGAGGCCGACAGGCTTGAGGACCTGTGCGACAAGATACTCCTCAGCTCCAGATACGATGCGGGCGGCGTCGTGATGACGCGAGAGACACTCGACCTGTCCGCCCTCACACGGGAGACCCTCGACGATTGTATGCACCGCCATGCCGAAAGGCGGTTCCATGCCGACATTACCAATGGCATCCATGCGACGGGTGACAGGCTGCTGCTGAGACTCGCCATGAACAATCTGCTGGAAAATGCCGTCAGGTACTCTCCAGCCGAGACAGCCATACACCTCTCCCTGCAGGAAGTCCTCAACGCATCGCAGCTACGGGTGAGCGACGAAGGAGTCGGCATCCCTGACCATGAGAAAAAGCGACTGTTCCGGAAATTTCACCGCATCGGGAGAGAGGACACCCGCCGAGCTAAGGGCACCGGACTTGGCCTCTACCTCACACGCCGCATCGCTTCAGACCACGGCGGCTCCGTCCGGGTGGAGGACAACCACCCCAGGGGTAGCACTTTCATCATCGAACTCCCCAAGACCCAGGTATGAACCACGATGAAAAGCCTGCCATCCTCGTGGTGGAGGACGAGGCGAGCCTCGCATCGACGCTCCGCCTCAACCTGGAACTGGAAGGATACTCGGTCAGTCTCGCGACAGACGGGGCCGCAGCCCTCCATAGGCTGAAGGAGGAGTACTTCGACACCGTCGTCCTCGATATCATGCTGCCCGAGATCGACGGACTGGAAGTGCTGGAGACCCTACGCCTGCGTGACCCGGATCTGCCGGTCCTCATCCTCAGCGCGCGCGCCGATGGACAGGACCGGATCCTCGGACTGCGAAAAGGAGCCCATGACTACCTCGCGAAACCCTTCCACCTCGAAGAACTTCTACTGCGCATCCAGCGACTAGTCGCCATGAGGCGACAGACACGCGAGACGACACCCTCGGAGGATACCTGCCGCTTCGATGGCAACCTGGTCGATTTCAAGGCCCAACAGGCGGTCAACCACCGGGGGGAGACCATAGGGCTCAGCCTGAAGGAGACGCTGCTCCTGAGGCTCCTGACATCGAATCCCGGCGAAGTCGTCTCCCGGGAACGCATCTTGCAGTCCGTCTGGGGATATCAGGTGTCCTTCCGGAAATACTTTGAGAAGGACAGCCGGCAGCCCAGGCACTTCCTATCGGTGCGGGGCGTCGGATACCGATTCCAGCCCGACTGATC
This sequence comes from Chitinophagia bacterium, assembly GCA_010027295.1. Lineage (GTDB taxonomy): Bacteria > Bacteroidota > Bacteroidia > Chitinophagales > Chitinophagaceae > Pollutibacter. The sequence continues at coordinate 2,508 of RGVM01000019.1, read as the reverse complement.
GAACCCTATGTCTGGGCGGACGCCTACAGGTCGCCCAGCTGCGGGCGCATGACGATCTCCTCCACACAGGCCTGCGGCGAGAGCATCGCCGAGGAGGCCACCATCTCCGCCACATCGCGCGCCTCCATGATGCGCGAGGGATCGACGCCGGACCCGTCCCAGGAGGCGGTCATCGTGGCGCCCGGATGCACGGCCGTGACCTTCACCCCGTGCGGCTTCAACTCCTCCCGGAGGTTGCGCGTGAAGCCCAGCAGCGCCCACTTGCTGACACTGTAGGAGCCCCCGTGTTCATAGGCCTTCAGCGCCGCCACGGAGCAGATGTTGAAGATATGGCCGGAGCGACGGCTCGCCATCCCCGGCACGAGGAGCCGCGTGAGTCGATGGGCCGAAAGCAGGTTCACCGAGAGCATCCGCTCCAGCTGCCCCTCCGGCTCCTCGAGTAGGTTGCCCGGCTCGAAGAGACCCGCATTGTTGACGAGCACATCGACCGCCTCACAGCCGGCCAGCACCGCATGCCCGAAGGATTCCACTCCCTCTTTCGTAGACAGGTCCGCATCGTGGCTGGTGATGCGGCATCCATGACGATCCATCAGCATGCGCTGCCAGTCGAACGTCCGCCCCATCCGGCGCGAACAAAGGAACAAATGCGCGCCCATCGCGGCGAACCGCTCCGCCACCGCCCTTCCGATGCCCTGGCTGGCACCCGTGACCACTACGTTCATGAGTTGCTGTTTTACCCTCGAGGCCCCAAAGCTATCGTAAGTTTGCACCAAACATCCCACCTTGCCCGCACGCCGCTACGACCACGTGTTCTTCGACCTCGACCACACGCTCTGGGACTTCGATACCAACTCCCGCGAGACGCTCTCCGACCTCCATGCCGAGGCCGGGCTCGCGGAGAGGGGCATCCCCGACTTCGAAGCCTTCCACCAGACCTACAACCGCCACAACGCAGTCCTCTGGGACCGTTTCCGCAAAGGTTTCATCTCACGCGAGGACCTTCGGTGGAAGCGCATGTGGAGGACACTGCTGGAGTTCCGCGTCACGGACGAGTCGCTCGCCCGTCAACTCAGCGAGCGGTACCTGGAGATCCTCCCCACCAAACGCAACCTCTTCCTCGACACCGTGGCCGTGCTCGACAACCTGCGCGCCAAGGGATACCCGATGCACCTCATCACCAACGGCTTCGAGAAGACCCAGCACGCCAAGCTGCGCAACAGCGGCATCGACGGCTACTTCACGCACGTGGTCACCTCCGAGGCGGCCGGCATCATGAAGCCTCATGCGCCCATCTTCGAGTATGCGATGCGACTGGCCGGTACGGGCCCCGACCGCAGCGTGATGATCGGCGACACGCTGGACGCCGACATCCTCGGCGCCAACAACGCAGGCATGGACACGGTATACTTCAACCCGCAGATGCCTGCCGACGGTGACATCCGACCGACCTATGTGATTGCAACCCTGGGAGAACTGATGCGGCTGTTATAGCCATCCGCGCGAACGGCCCAGCCCCTCCAGCACGCGTACGATGCGCTCGGCGGCCCGACCGTCCCAGAGCGGCGGGATGCCGCCCTTCTTCCACCGACCGTCCAGGAGCGTGTCGAGCGATTCCTCAAGCCTCCGCGGGTCCGTCCCGATGAGCTCGTTGGTGCCGATGGTACAGGTCTCGGGACGCTCCGTCGAATCCCGCAGCGTGATACAAGGGACTCCCATCACGGTCGTCTCCTCCGTGATGCCGCCCGAATCGGTGACGACTCCCCGGGCATGCCTCACCATCCAGTTGAATTCGAGGTACGACATGGGCTCCGCCAGCAGGATATGGCTCGTAGCGATGCCGAAGGACTCGAGGTTACGCCTCGTCCGGGGATGCACTGGGAAGACGACGGGCATGCCCTCCAGCCTGTCGTCCATGATGCGCAGTATCTCGGCCAACCGCTGCGCATCGTCGACGTTGGAGGGCCTGTGGAGGGTCATGACGAGGTAGCCGCCCTCCGAGAGGGAAGCCTGTCTCTTATACACATCT
>RGVM01000019.1:0-451 GCA_010027295.1 Chitinophagia bacterium | reverse complement strand
CCGACAAAGTGTATGCACCCGGTATCGACGCCTGCCCGCAGCAGGTTCTCCCCCGCGCCCTCGGAAGTGGTGAAGAAGAGATTGGTGATGCTGTCGGTCACGACACGATTGACTTCCTCTGGCATCGACCAGTCGCCGCTGCGGATGCCGGCCTCCACATGCGCGACTTCTACCCCGCATTTCCGGGCGCTGATGGTGCAGGCCATGGTGCTCGTCACGTCGCCAACCACGATCACCAGATCGGCCGGATGCGCCAACAACTCACGCTCGAAGCCCACCATTACGGCAGCCGTCTGCTCAGCCTGGCTGCCGCCTCCGGCTGCCAGGTTGACGTCGGGCTCCCGGATACCGAGTTGGTCGAAGAAGTCCTGCGACATCTTCCGGTCCCAATGCTGGCCCGTGTGCACCAGCCTGACATGGAAAGCCGAACCGGCCTCCCCGGCCGCATCCA
>RGVM01000180.1 GCA_010027295.1 Chitinophagia bacterium | reverse complement strand
CTCGACCAGATGCACGCCCTGCCGACGCTGGGTGACGACGATGTCGACCAGCCCTACAAGACACCTGCCATGCTCCAGAAGGCGGGGGTGCTCTTCGCCATCAACGATGGCGACGGACAGCACCGCGGCAAGAACCTGCCCTTCAATGCAGGCACCGCCGCCGCCTACGGACTCACGAAGGAACAGGCCCTCACGGCCATCACTCTGAATGCCGCCAGGATCCTGGGCATCGCCGACCGCACCGGCTCCCTCGAGCCGGGCAAGGACGCCAATATCGTCCTCAGCCGCGGCGACATCCTCGACATGCGCAGCAGCGTCGTCACCGAGGCCTTCATACAGGGACGACAGCTCGACCTCAACGATAAGCACAAACAGCTCAACCAGCGGTATCTGCAGAAGTACGGACTGCAGTGACGATATCACAGCCGACAGCGAGGGGCCCGGGGGATGCGAGATCCTTCGGGCCTTCCTCTTGCTGTAGGGCCGTCAACTCATCCGGAGAGGCTTCTTGGGATAGTCGAAGAAAAGGAATCGGCGGGGTGCCTCCCGGAACTCCTTCCACGCGGCGGCCTCCGTAGTGAGCGCGAAGATGGAGCAGGTGGGCATGTGGTCGATGGCGGCCACGCCCAGTCCGCCAGCGAAGTCAGTGATGCCGGGATTGTGGGAGAAGAGGGCGGCGTGCCGATAACGGTCGTCGATCCCGCGGATGACGCGCAGGAAGTCGTCAGCATCGGCATGGTAGAGCATACGTGTTCGTACCAGGCTCCATTCCCCTATGCCGAAGACTGCGGCGAAGGCCATAGACGTGCTTTCCGCCCGAAGGGCCGTGCTCGTGAGGATGACATCCACGGGATGGCCTGCCGTTCGGAGGCGCTCCGCCATCATTGGTGCGTCGCGGCGGCCCCTGTCGTTGAGTGGTCTTTCGTGGTCTGAAAGCGAGGGATCGTCCCAGCCTGACTTGGCATGTCGAATCAGATAGAGTGTCCTCATGGTGTCGTATGTATCCACAAGATAGACATGCGAAGACTTTCCGGTATTGTTGCCGCTACCTGTCCGTGAAATCCGAAAGCCCGCCTCTCGTATGTTGCCAATCCTCCGAACCGTGCAACTCTCTTGCAATTAGGCTACATTTGTCTGTCACCAAAAAAAGCGTGCATGTCACTCATCGTCGTCGGCTCCATGGCATTCGACCAGATCGAGACCCCCTTTGGAAAGAGCGACCGGATTGTGGGCGGGGCTGCCACCTACATCGCGTGGAGCGCCTCCCATTTCGTGACCCCCGTGCGGCAGGTATCCGTCGTCGGCGGTGATTTTCCACAGTCGGAACTCGATGCTCTCGCAGCCCGTGGAGTGGACCTCGATGGTGTACAGGTGATGAAGGACCGCAAGTCCTTCTTCTGGTCGGGTCGCTACCATATGGATATGAACTCGCGCGACACCCTGGAGACACAGCTCAATGTCCTCGGTGATTTCAACCCCGTGGTGCCTGACAGCTATCAGGACAGTGAGTTCCTGATGCTGGGCAACCTGGCACCTGCCGTACAGCTGAGTGTGATTCGTCAGCTGCGCAGGAAGCCGAAGCTGACGGTGCTCGACACGATGAACTTCTGGATGGAGTCTGCCATGCCCGACCTGGAGAAGGTCCTCCGGGAGGTTGACGTGCTGCTGATCAACGACAGCGAGGCGCGCCAGTTGAGTGCGCAGTACTCCCTCGTCCGCGCCGCCCGTGAGATCCTCAAGATGGGCCCGCGCTACCTGGTCATCAAGAAGGGCGAACACGGCGCCCTGCTCTTCCACGAGAACCATGTGTTCGTGGCACCGGCCCTCCCGCTGGAGGACGTTTTTGACCCGACGGGGGCCGGCGACACCTTCGCAGGTGGCTTCATCGGCTTCATCGCCCGCTCGCGCAACACCTCCTTCGAGAACATGAAGTCTGCCGTCATCGTCGGCTCGGCCATGGCTTCCTTCTGCGTAGAGAAGTTCGGCACCCTGCGGATGCAGGAGCTCGACAGGGCGGAAGTCGATTCCAGGATACGGCAGTTCATCGACCTGGTGAACTTCGACATAGACCTGTTGGGCTAAGCCTCCTTCCGCCCGTTCAGGATATCTGATACATACGAGTCTCACACAGGCTTCGACAAGGCGGTTCCGACCCTCACATGTCAAGAGCGTGGGTGCACACTTTTTCCTCCATCCGGGATGACTCATCGACGATAGGCCAAGACCAACGCCTTCCTCCATATCCTCCGCCTTCCCTTCATGTCGATGGCCTCGAAAACGAGGTAGTACATGCCGGCACGTATCTGGTTGCGGCCATCGTCGAGCCCATCCCATTGGAAGCCGCCCTCTGTACCGCAGAGTGCGTTACGGGCCAGGTGTCGAAGGGGCCGCCCCGCCGCATCGGCGATGAGGACGGAGGCGGTCCAACCCTCGTTCGCGAAGCGGTATCTCACGGACAGGACATCCTCGAACCCGTCCATGTCGGGTGAGAGGGTGGAGGGACTGACGCCCATCCAGCCTACGAGTGTGTCACCGACCGCGTACTGCGAGTTCCGGGCCGTGGGCGTCGCGTAGCCTGCTTCGGTGGCGGCCGAATGCCAGTTGGTCCTATCGTTTGCGGGTCTTACGGGGTCGATGCGTTCCAGGGCGACACCCTCCCTGTCGGCGAGGAGGGGGAAGTGGTAGTCGGCTCTGTAGGGGAAAGCGTCGCATTCCCGACCATTCGCGTCGAGGACGACCACCGTGCCCTCGTCATCCGGATAGGAGGGGAGTGACTCCATCCGGAACAGAATGTCGGGCCGAAGGATGCGGTACTGACGGGCAGTGGCGGCACTGTCGGCCGTGAACGTGGGATGGTCGCCGGGAAGGATCGCCTTAGGGTAAGGACTGCATTTCCGGAGGTTCGCCGCCGGACCCGAGCCGGATCGGTTGGCCAGGTACAGCGTGGATGCATCGATGATGCCGGGTCCGAGGTTCAGCAGTTCCACATGGTCGCTCCCCTCCGGCCTGGGGTTGAAGAGCAGTTCGTTGATACGGAGCTGTCCCGGCCTGACGGCTCCCGAGCGACCGGTACGCAACACGATGGGGGCGGCCATCGTGTTCGCCCGGCAGTCGGACTGTCCGCTCACTTCGAGGCGGTAGACGACGGCCTCGCGCATGGGGTTTTCCAGGGTCAGCGCGATTCTGTCGAACAGCGGCGGCTGCGGCCGGGCAAGCGCCACCCTGCCGAGTCCGTCGAGCGACCGGTATCGCAGGGGACTGGCGGCCACGATACTGTCAACGCTCTCGTCCATGCACAGCACCAGCGTGAGGCTATCGGCGGAATAGGCGTGCATCGGTCTGGGGGGCTCCTTGTCCGTCATCCGTGCATCCACGCTGTTGCGACGGCCCGGTGTTCCTCCCATCGGCGAGCGGCTGGCTGTCCAATTGACCATTGCCGTACAGGGCAGATGCGGGTCCACCATCTCCAGACTCCATCCCCCTTCCGATTTGAGGGGGTTCCCGAACCACTCCTTCCGGTAGGGCACGGCATGGATGGTCCTCCCGTCCGGAGATAACAGTACCAGGGTCTCCCCTTCATTATCGAGGCTCGGGAAGGAGGCGACCCCGACGGTCCTGCCGAAACGCTGCAATTCGGCTGTCTGCGTCCTTGGACAAACCACGAGCTGGCTATCGGGCAGGAGCCATTGGCTACCCTGGATGGTCGTGCTGCCTGACGCATCCGAGATCCGCCATCTGTCGAGGTCCACCGGCCGTCCGGATACGTTCTTCAGTTCGAGGTATTCCACCGCAGGCAGTCCTACGGGTGGCGAAGGGTCCGCCATGACCTCGGTGATGAGCACCGCGTAGCGTTCGACCGGCTGTGCGAAGGTCCGGAGCAGCATCAGGAGCATGGGCAAGCTACGGTCGTCCGAAGGCCGTCTGCAAGTGGCTTTCCCCGGATATTTTGGGATTTTTCCCGCAGTAAGCTATATTTGTATCGTTGTGAGTCTATCTAATAAACACACCGCCAAGACCTACAAACAGTCCGCCATAGCGGAAGGTTAGGACTCTTGCGTGTATCAACCAATAGTTTGGGCCTTCCGCGATGGCGGAGGGCCTTTTTTCTTGTATGGCAACCCAAAAAACCCCCGAAGGAGGGAGGCAGACAACATGAAAGTAGCAGTCGTAGGTGCCACGGGACTCGTTGGCACGAAGATGCTCCAGGTACTGGAGGAGCGTCAATTCCCGGTGGAAGAGCTCATCCCGGTCGCCTCGGAGCGGTCGGTCGGAAAGGATGTCGCATTCCGCGGTCGGCAGTGGAAGGTGGTATCATTCACGGACGCCATTGCTGCCAAGCCCAACCTGGCGCTTTTCTCCGCCGGAGGCGGCACCTCGCTGGAGCTGGCGCCGAAGTTCGCCGAGGCGGGCATCACGGTGATCGACAACTCCTCGGCCTGGCGGATGGACCCCACCAAGAAGCTCGTGGTACCCGAGATCAACGCGCACCTCCTGACGAAGGAGGACCGTATCATCGCCAATCCGAACTGTTCCACGATCCAGATGGTGGTGGTCTTGAACCCCCTGCATCAACGCTATCGCATCCGACGTGTCGTCGTATCGACCTATCAGAGCGTCACGGGCACCGGCAAGAAGGCCGTCGACCAGCTGATGGGTGAGCGCCGCAAGGCGGTGGCCGGGTCCGGCGAACCCTATCCGATGGCCTATGCCTATCCGATCGACCTGAACGTCATCCCCCAGATCGATGTGTTCCTCGACAACGGATACACGAAGGAGGAGATGAAGATGACGAACGAGACCAAGAAGATCATTGGTGACGATGGCATCCGGGTGACGGCCACCACGGTCCGAATCCCCGTGATGGGCGGTCATAGCGAGAGCGTCAATATCGAGTTCGAGGAGGAGTTCGACCTGTCGGAAGTGCGCGGCATCCTGTCCGGGGCACCGGGCGTCGTGCTGGTGGACGACCCTTCGCATCAGCGCTACCCGATGCCCATGGATGCGCATGAGCGCGACGAGACCTTCGTGGGCCGGATCCGTCGTGACGAGTCGCAACCGCGTACCCTGAACCTGTGGATCGTGTCGGACAACCTGCGCAAGGGTGCGGCCACCAACGCCGTGCAGATTGCGGAGTACCTCGCGGCCCAGGGGATGCTCTGATCTGTGGGCACCATCCAGGTCCCTGAACGCATCGGATTATTCCTGCACCGACCTGTTCAGGAAACCAATCAAGGGGGTCAATGCGCAAAAGGCATCGGATACCGCCTTTGATGCATTTTTCGATGTGAGCATCTCATCGGTCAGCGGATGTGAGGCGATGAAGCTTTTGAGTCGCAGGTAGTCGGCGGCGGGGTTGTCGGCCTCATAGCCCTTGGGCATCCGGGTGAGGCTGACTTCATCGTCGAGGCGGAGGTTGCCGAACCTTCTCCGGAAAGGGGGGGCTTTGAGCAGGCTTTGGAACTCCTCGAAGCAGTAGTCGATCTCCTGACGGACCCTGGCCAGTTCGGGGGCCATGGGCATCCAGAGGCCTCCAGCAGCGAAGGAGGCACCCGGCTCGATATGGAGGTAGTAGCCGGCGAGGTTCGACTTCCGGCCGCCCTTGGAGAGGTAGGCCCCGAGGTGGGTTTTGTACGGGGCTTTGTCCTTGGAGAAGCGGACGTCGCGGTGGATCCGGAAGAGGCATTGCCGGGGGATATGGCCCGCGACGTCGGCATCGGTTTCTCCCAGCCGTCGGATGACTTCGCCCAGGAGGGATTCCGTGTCGGACTTTGCGTGTTCGTAGCGGTCGCGGTGTGCCTCGAACCAACCCCTGTCGTTGTGTTTGGCGAGGCTTCGAAGGAAGGAGAGGGTGGAGGGTGCCAGCATGCTGCTTGGAAATTGTCGTGTGTCAGACGCGTCCCCAGTTCTCGCCGCTGCGGATGCGGTAGAGCGTCATCTCGCTGACGCCATACTTCTCGGCGAGCTGTCGGTAGGTGAGTCGGCGCCTCGGATCGGCCAGTGTCTT
>RGVM01000179.1 GCA_010027295.1 Chitinophagia bacterium | reverse complement strand
CCGTCGTCGTCGCCCTCACCCTTCCCGAGACCGATATGCCGGGTTCCGACTTCAAGCACTGGTCCGCCGCCGCCACCCTCGCCTCGACCGCCGTCGGCACGATCCTCTGGCTCACCCATGTGCGCCGGAAGGTCCGCGAGGGACGCGCCGGCCCGCCCGACACCCGCAAACCCCACGCATGACACAACACCCGATGCACGACATGCTCGTCAGGCTCTACGACCTGCCCGAGACCGGCAGTCTCCGCCAACGGCTTGAATCGGAGGGCTATGACATCCGACCGGCCCTCGCCGCCGAGAAGTCACTCCTCGTCGCATGGGTGCGTCAGCACTACGGCGACGGATGGGCCTCCGAGGCCGAAGTGGCCTTCTCCCTGCAACCCGTGGGCTGCCATATCGCTGTCCACAACGCCCGGATCGTGGGCTTCGCCTGCCACGACGCCGCCTACCGCAACTTCTTCGGTCCCACCGGCGTGCACCCCGACCACCAGGGCCGAGGCCTCGGCCGGCTCCTGCTCATCGACTGCCTGCGGGCCATGCGGCACCAGGGCTACGCTTACGCCATCATCGGAGGCGTCGGCCCGGCCGACTTCTACCGAAAGGCCGTCGGCGCCGTCTCCATCAAAGGCTCCGACCCCGGCATCTACCGCGGCATCCTCAGCGACATACCCGTCTAACACCCCGATATGACAGACCATACCAACGTCATCAGCCTCCGGTCAGGCAGCGACGCCGCCCGCGGACTCGGCCGCGACATCGGCCGCTACGTCGCCGTCACCATGGACATCCCCTGGCAGGTCACCGCCGACCGGCTCGGGAAGCCACCCGAACAGGTCATATTCGTCGAGACGGTCGAGGAAGCATGGCTCGAAGAACGGCTCCGGAACCTGCCACCCTGCGACACCATCCTCGGCATCGGCGGCGGACAGGCCATCGACGCCGCGAAATACCTCGCCTGGCGCAAGGGCCTCCGCCTCGTCAGCATCCCCACCATCCTTAGCGTGAACGCCTTCGCCACACCCGCCGCCGGCATCCGCCGCAACCACGAAGTGGCCTACGTCGGCACCGCCTCCCCGGACCCGCTCGTGATCGACTACGGCATCCTCCGCACCGCACCGCCGGAACTCAACATCGCGGGCATAGGCGACCTCCTGTCCATCCACACCGCCTCCTTCGACTGGACACACGCCCACACACAGGGGCGCTCCGAATACCCTTTCGACCCCGCCGCCATCGCGGGCGGCCGGAGAATCCTCGACACCCTCTACCGGCAACTGCCGCAGATACGCGATAACAGCGACGAAGGCCTCATGGCCATCGTCGAAGGCTACCTCGACCTCAACCGCATCTGCCTCGGCATCGGCCATTTCCGCATCGAGGAAGGCTCCGAGCACTACCTCTTCTATGAACTCGAGGAAAGACTGCAACGCCCCTTCGTCCACGGCTATATCATCGGCATGGGCATCCTCCTGATGAGTCGCCTCCAGGGCAACGACGAAGCAGGCATCCGGGAAGTGATGCAGGAGGCCGGCCTGCCCCACCATCCCGACATCCTCGGCATCTCCCGGCCCGACCTGAAAGCCTCGCTCCTCGCCCTGCGCAGCTTCGTGGCACGAAGGTCACACCTCTGGCACACCTGCATCAACGACATCCCCATCACCGAAGCTTGGGCGGATGAGGCCCTCGATGGGCTCCGCTTCGGCTGATCCTCGCTCGGGCGGTAGCGGTCACCCGGATGTCTTGAGGGAAATGGGGCGGCTACATGCACGTAGGTTCCGCGAGGCATGCAATATCGGATCCGCGTGGCACCGTCCCGGGTGCCACGCCTGCGAACTCAAAGCCTGTCTTTTCGGCAAACTCGTCAGACCTATCTCCGTGAGAACCGGCAAGCCGTGGCGCTTCGTCTACCTGTAGGCCGACATGCGGACGGGACGGTCCGACACCGTCGCCATCGCCTTGGACTACAACCGAGAATACGAGGGCATCTAACACCTGCAGACCTTCTTCAACGCGATCCACCACAGTTGCGTGTTCAAAGTCAGCTAAAAGAACTTCAAGACCGAGACCCACAACGATAAACTCCGCCTCTCCTTCGGCAGGAGAATCCGAGTACAATACCCTAACAGTCTTTTCGAAGAGATACGGAACCACACCGCCGGCATGTCAGAGCATTATGCGGGGACATCCGGAACCTGCGGGGGTGGCTGATAAAAGAAAGAGGCGCAGGTGTATCAAATGAATGCATTAGCAGGATACATCATTATGGGCGTACGCCAATTTGAATGGATAGAATCCAATGAAAAATAAGGGTGTATTCCAGAGAGTACGACTTCAACCTATCGGATATAGAAAGGAAGTGAAATACCATTGTTGTAGCATTGATACTCCATGAATGAGTGTACATGGATTGTATTGAAAGGATAGCCCATTATAGGGCCTCATGGCAATTCTTTGCTGAACTCGGATGCCAGAGACTCTTTGAATTCCAGAAGGGTCCGATTATTCTTTTTCATGTCCGAGGAAAGGCTGGACAGGAATCCATGGGCAATCTCGTCGGCATGGATGACCTTGAGTATCCTTCCATTTTCAGTGCCTGTATTCATATAATTTCCTATCGCCTCCTGCGTCTTTCTATCGAGGGTGTTTCGGTGGATGAAGACCTTGTCGGCATGCGTCTTGAACATATCGGACTCGAGCTTTCCGACATTCAACTGGGTAGTGACACAATATACCACATCCCCACCTATGTAGTCAGCCCCTCCGTCATTCGCATTTGTGGAAGAAAACCGGTGAAGCTTGAACCCGAATTGTGAGAAGTGCATCCTCAATACGCAATAGGATGCAACCTCTAGATCATTGGCGGTCCCTTCTCGTATCCATTCGGAAACCTTGCCGATCAAGCTTTCAATATCGAACTCGCTGTTGATATAATCTATCCTTTCATGGATAGGGTCCGGTTCGTCGATCCTATCGGAGATCTTCTTCAGCAACTCTGCAAGTCGAACCGGGTCCTGGTCTTCATTCAGAAGGTGGTATCGTCCCTCTGGGGACAGGCCCAGCTGACCGGGCCTGACCTTCCTGTTCAGATAGGATTCGTAGTAGTTCTTGACATACCTGCCTTTGCTTTGGCCATCCTTCACCAGCCGGGCGACTTCCGTAGTCAGGAGACCCTTGTATGCATCGATCGACTTCAGATAGTCGTCAATCAGAATTTCATAGATGTAAAGATTGGTAAGCTCCTTCTTTTCTAAGGACCTGTTCAAGCTGTCAAGGAAAGGGGTTGGCATAAGTGATACGTTTGTGTCTGGGGAAAAAGGATGGGTATGGGTGAATCCTATTCTTAGGGGAGATGCACGTTCAAATCAAGTTGGTTTCCTGAAGTTGGGCGTGGTTTTTTTAAGCAACGCGTCTTCCTGGATGACCATGTTCGCGGACTGTCGTGATCATTCTTGATCCGTACGTTTCATGAAGCAAAGAAAGTCGAATCACCACTAGATTCTGATTTCGGCAATATTGTCCACATTCCGAAGCCTGCCTTCATCCTGGCAATTACTCTCTGCCAAGGCTTCTTCCGGATCTTCTCGCCTCATTCGAGGCTAGAGCTTGGACCGTAACCTTGCGCTTATCTTGATATTTCGGTCTTGCCGGGGGCCTGAATGGCATGAAGGGGGGCACCACAGGCAGAGTGCCACGGCTAGCGGGCACTCTCGAAGCTAGGTCTGAAAGGGTTCCCGAAAGGGCAGGCTATGCTCTCGCAGGTATGGTACCCTCCGCCCCTCACTCCCTTTCAAACACAAACCTCCCGCCACCCTGCATCAGCACCATCTGTCCCTTCTCCACATCGAAGCGCATCTCGATGCCTGCCTGGCGGAACGAGAACCGCCCCTCCCCGTGCGCCTCCAGGCCGAAGGCCGCCTGCCCCGTGGCCTGCGCCATCAGCTTCCCATCCCGACGGGTGATGGTGATCTTCATCGGCAACTGTCGGCTCGCATACACGCCCGCGTACCGGTCCAGCTCCGCATCGGAGAGGGTGATGTTGTCGAAACGGGGGATCTCGACGGGCATGCCCAGCGCAGCCCCCATGACGGCGATGGTGACATCGTTGAACGGCAGGTTCGCGCCGTTGGAGAGGATGGCCACCGTCAGGCCCTCATCGGGGAGATGGATATAGACGGACTCGAAGCCATCAATCCTACCCCCGTGACCGAAAGCCCTCTTCCCGCCGGCCGGAATCTGGAAGATGCCGCAGCCCACGTTGTCGCGCATCCTCGTCATCTCGCCGAGACTGGCCTTGGAGATGAAGCGCCCTTCGAACAGCAGCTGTGCGAAACGGGCGATATCCCCGGCCGTCGATCGGATGGCGCCGGCCCCCGTCGGCACGGAGGGATGCGTCACCGGCTGCCGCCGCCAGCCCCCGAACAGCCAGGCATAGGAACGGGCCGCCCTAGCCGCCGTGTCGGGCCCCGGGGGATAGACCGTCTCCCGAAGTCGCCCCGGCCGCAGGATCCACCGGTCCAGCAACGTCGCATACGGACGGCCGCAGGCCTTCTCCAGGATCAGCGTGAGCAGCACGAAGCCGGTATTGCTGTACGCATACTTCTCGCCCGGCGCGAAGTCGGTGCGCTGGGCCGCCACGGTGTCCAGCATCTCGGCCGCACCGAAGGACTTCGACATCCAGCGCGCATAGCCGGGGTTGTCGGTGAAGTTGTGCAGTCCGCTGCGGTGCGTCAGCAGGTGCCGCACCGTGATCCTCCCCGCGTTCGGCACCTGCGGGAACCAGCGTGCCACCGTGTCGTCGAGGGAGATAAGCCCCTTCTCCACGGCCTTGAACACGAGCACGGAGGTGAACGACTTCGTCACCGAACCCACCCCGTAGCGGGTGGCCGCCTGCGCCGGGATACCCGCCTCCACGTCCGCTTTTCCCAGGGACCGGCCGTACAAGGGCCTGCCGTCACGAAGCACCGCGACGGTGCCCATGAAGCGGCTGTTGGAATCGAGCACGTCGAAGTATCGGTCCAGCGTGGCCGTATCGAAACCCTGCGCCAGCACATGTTGGAAAGGCAGGGCGAACAGGATCAGTAGTCTCTTCATATCTACAAATGTAAACCGAACCGCGCGCGGGAGGCCGGGATTCCACTACCTTCAGGGTCACACAACCGGGAGACCATGAGATGCACCCTGCCGGCCCTGACCCTGGCATTGACCCTGTCGCCCGGGCTGGCTGTCGCCCAGCTCCTGAAGGACGACTTCGGCACCTATACGGCCGGCGACCTGAACGGCCAGGGCGGGTGGACGAACAGCACCTCTTCCATCGGGGGCGGCGGCAACTGCGCCGGAGCCATCTGCAGCAACCAGAAGGTCGCCGTCACGCCCATCGCCTTCGCCGGCTACGGAAATGCGCAGAAGTCGGTCCTCACGGGGCCCGGCCGCGACGGCGTGGGCCGCTCCTGGACACAGTCGGTCACCGAGGGCGATGTCTTCTCCGCCTTCGTCGTCAACTTCTCCAACGTCACCTGCGAGAGCACCTGCTCCAACGAGTTCGGCTTCTTCCGGCTGGTGGACCGCGGCGGCAGCTTCAGCTTCATCGTCCGGCTCTACGCCCGCAAGGCCTCGGCATCCTCCTTCCAGCTGGGCGTCGAGAAGGGCTCCTCGGGCACGAGGACATGGTCCTCCAATGCCTATTCCTTCAACGCGCCGCACCTCATCGTGCTGAAATACACGATCAACCGCATCACCGGCTCCGACGATGCCATCCGGCTGTACGTCGACCCTGCCATGTCGCAGCCCGAGCCTGCGACGGCCGAGGTCTCCACCAACCTCGGCAACGACCTAAGCTCCGCCATCGACGCGGCCGGGGCCATCTTCCATTTCAACAGCGCCGGCTGGCTGCCCGTCGGCATCTACGGACTCCTTTCCATCGCCACCCAGTGGAACCAGCTGCCCTTCGTGCCTTCCTCCGTCCTGCAGCTGGACCCCGACCTGCTCGATGCACGCGTCATCTCCGACGGGT
>RGVM01000178.1 GCA_010027295.1 Chitinophagia bacterium | reverse complement strand
CATCCTGTGGTGTGGCATCCGGGCTGGTCCACCCCTCGACCTGTTCACTGTTAAACACGTACGAGTAGCGGATGACCGGTCGTTTCTCGACACCGTCGTCACCACCGGCCTCATGTTCCTGCGCAAGGACTCCAAGGTGAAGGTCACGCGCATCCAACAACCCTAAAGCGAGGCCCCCATGAACCTCTCCGAGCTGAGCATCCGCCGACCCGTGCTTGCGGTGGTATGCTCCATCGTCATCATCATCTTCGGCGCCATCGGCTACACCTTCTTAGGTGTCCGCGAGTATCCTGCGATCGACCCGCCCGTAGTGAACGTGCGCACCTCCTACCAGGGTGCGAATGCCGAGATCATCGAACAGCAGATCACCGAACCCCTGGAAAAGGCCGTCAACGGCGTCGAGGGGGTTCGCACCATCACATCCTCTAGCAGCCAGGGCAGCAGCAATATCACTGTCGAGTTCGAACTGGGCGTAGACCTGGAGAAGGCCGCAAACGACGTGCGGGAGAAGGTCTCACAAGCCTCAGGTGTGCTCCCGAGAGACGTCGACGCGCCTCCTTCCGTCGCAAAGCAGGACTCGGACTCCGACCCCATCATGTTCATCCAGATGCAGAGCAACCGGCGCACACTGCTCGAGCTGACGGACTACGCCGAGAACATCGTGCAGGAGCGCCTGCAGACGGTGAACGGGGTGAGTTCCGTCAACGTCTTCGGGCAGCGCTTCGCGATGCGCATCTGGTTCGACCCATCGAAGCTTGCCGCCTACCGACTCACCATACAAGACGTCAAGACGGCGCTCGACAGGGAGAACATCGAACTGCCCGGCGGCAAGGTGCGGGGCAATGTCACAGAGCTCACCGTAAAGGCCTATGGCAAACTGACGACGGAGGACGACTTCAACAACCTCATCATCGTACAGGATGCCGGCCGTATCATCCGTCTGCGAGACGTGGGCTATGCAGTCCTGGGACCCGAGAACGAGGAAAGCTCCACAAGGAAGAACAATATCCGCTCCGTGAACCTGGGCATCGTGGCCCAGCCCGGTTCCAACCACGTCGAGATCACCGACGAAATCTATGAAAGGATCAGCCAGGTGCGCAAGGACCTTCCGGAGGACGTCCTGCTGGAAGTCGGGTTCGACCGCTCACAGTTCGTTCGCAAGGCCATCAGGGAGGTGAAGGAGACGCTGTTCATTGCCATCGGGCTGGTGGTCATCATCATCTACCTGTTCTTCCGCGAGTGGAGCATCGCCTTCCGCCCGCTGATCGACATCCCAGTCTCGCTCATCGGCGCCTTCTTCATCATGTACCTGGCAGGGTTCTCCATCAACGTCCTGACGCTCCTCTCCCTGGTACTGGCGACTGGACTGGTGGTGGACGACGGCATCGTGGTCACCGAGAACATCTTCAAGAAGATGGAACAGGGAATGGACCGGTTCAAGGCCGCCAGGGAGGGTTCCCGCGAGATTTATTTCGCGGTCATCGCGACCTCATTGACGCTTGCCATTGTCTTCCTCCCCATTATATTCCTGCAGGGCTTTGTGGGCAGGCTTTTCCGTGAGTTCGGAATCGTGGTGGCGGGCGCCGTCATCATCTCGGCCTTCGTATCCCTCACCCTCACGCCCGTCCTGAACATCTACCTGACCCGCAAGGGCGGTCACCGACACTCCTGGTTCTACAGGGTCTCGGAACCCTTCTACGCCGGCATGGAGAACGGATACCGCGCCCTGCTCTCGGGTTTCATGCGGATGAGGTGGTTGGCCCTGGTAATCGTAGCAGCCTGCGCGGCCCTCATCTACCTGGTGGGTTCGGGCCTTCCCTCCGAGCTGGCACCGATGGAGGACAGGAACCGCCTGCGCGCGAGCATCCTGGCCCCCGAGGGCACAGACTTCGATTACATGGACAAAGCCTGCTACGACGTCGTGCAGCGTATCATTGACTCGATCCCGGAACGTTACGTCGTGCTGTCCTTCGCCCCGGGCTACAGCGGTGCAGGCGGCGCCAACGCGGCCACCACGAGCATAGGACTGGTGGATGCTTCCCAGCGGAAAAGGTCGCAAGGCGAGATCGCCCAGCAGATGAACCGCATGTTCAAGGACGTCACCAACGTCAGGGTACTGACAGTTCAGGAGCAGACCATCTCGGTAGGCATGATGTCCAGGGGTTCTCTCCCAGTGGCCATTGCGCTCCAGCACCTCAACTTCGAGCAACTCAAGGCGAAAGTGCCCGTGTTCATGGAAGAGCTGTCCAAGAGCCCCGTCTTCCAGGGTACCGACGTCAACCTAAAGTTCAACAAGCCCGAGCTCCAGGTAACCATCGACAGGCTAAAGGCCAGCGAACTGGGCATCTCGATACTCGACATCACGAACACGCTGCAGCTCGCCCTCAGTGGACGCAGGTTCGGATATTTCATCCGCAACGGCAAGCAGTACGAAGTGATTGGTCAGGTTGACCGGGAGGACCGGGATGCTCCTCTCGACCTGAAGTCGCTCTACCTGCGGTCCCGCAGCGGACAGCTCATACAGCTGGACAACGTCGTCCGCATCGCGGAGGCCTCCAACCCGCCCACCATCTACCATTTCAACCGACTGAAGAGTGCGACTATCTCGGCCGGACTCGCGCAGGGCAGGACCCTCGGGGAGGGCATTCAAGAGATGATGCGCATCAAGCAGAAGGTGCTGGACGAGAGCTTCTCGACCTCGCTGACGGGCTCCTCGCGCGACTTTGCGGAGAGTTCTTCCAACACGATGTTCGCCTTCGTGCTGGCATTGGTGCTGATCTACCTCGTGCTCGCGGCCCAATTCGAGAGCTTCACCGACCCCTTCATCATCATGATCACGGTACCGCTGGCCCTCGCCGGCGCCGTGGTGAGCCTCTCCCTCTTCGGCCAGTCGCTCAACATCTTCTCCCAGATCGGCATCATCATGCTAATCGGTCTTGTGACCAAGAACGGTATCCTGATCGTGGAGTTTGCCAACCGGAAGCGGGAGGAGGGTCAGGAGAAATTCGGTGCCGCGGTGGATGCGGCCGTGGCCAGGCTGAGGCCCATCCTGATGACCACACTCGCCACCACGCTGGGCGCCCTGCCCATCGCCATGGCCATCGGGTCGGCGGGTAAAAGCCGTGTGCCGCTGGGCATCGTCATCGTAGGCGGCATGCTCTTCGCACTGGTGCTGACCCTGTTCGTGGTGCCCGCCCTCTACAGCTACCTTTCTGGCGGAAAAAAGACGAATCATGAATCCTAAGCCCTTCCTCACGCTCCTACTCGCCATATCCTCTCTACTCCCTCAGGCTCAGGACAGCCTGCTCAAGGCCCGCGATGCGGTGGATATCGCCCTGCGGAACAACCTCCGCATACAAATAGCAAGGAGCGAGCAGGACATCGCACGCATTAACAACACGTGGGGAAATGCCGGCAAATGGCCGCTGGTGACTGCGGGCATGGCCAATACCGAGGCACTGTCGAACCTGAACCAGAAACTCGCAAACGGCAACGAAATCATACGGAACGGGGTGACCAACAATATCCTCGCAGCGAACGTCTCTGCCAGCTGGCGCATCTATTCAGGCATGCGAGTACTCGCGACCAAGGAACGCTTCGAAGAACTCGAGCGTATCGGAGAAGTGCAGATGCGACAGGAAGTGGAAAGGCTTAGCTTCGAGGTACTCTCAGCCTATTTCGACATCATACGGCTCAACCTTCAGGTGCGCGCCATTGAAGCAATCATCAACCTCGCCCAGGAACGAGAGCGAATCGCGGATACACGTTTCAACGTGGGCAGCGCGGCCAAGACGGACCTCCTGCAGGCCCGGATAGACCTCAACACGCAACGTGTCAACCTGGAGAGCATACGCCGGCAGGTACGCGTCGCCAAGGCGGTCCTCAACACGCTGATGAAGCGTCCACCGGAAGCCCCCCTGGCTGTCGCTGATACTGCGTTTTCCATATCCCCCGTTGACATAGCCGAATTCAGAAGCAAGGCGGAGAAGGGCAATTACCAACTGCTCCTGGCCCAGCGCAATCGAGCGGTACTGCTGCAGGACCGGCGCATCGTGAATGCGCAGCGACTACCCGTGCTCTCACTCGCATCGGTGTCCAGCTTCAACCGGAACAAGGCATCCGGGGGCTTCTTCCTGACCAACCAGACGCTGGGGCCCAACATCGGCGTCAACCTCGCGATTCCCATCTTCAACGGTAATACGGTGCGCACCCAGCTGAAGGTTGCGGATGAACGGCTGCGCCAGCAGGAATTGCAGACTGAGCTGCTGCGTTCCGAGATCCTTCGAGACCTCCAGGTGGCCTACGAAGAATACAGGAATGCGGCCTCCAACGCGGAGATCGAGCGCCAGAACGTCGAGCTGGCCATGGAGAACAACTTCATCTCCACCGAAAGGTTCCGGAAGCTGCAAAGCAACTCGATCGAATTGCGACAGGCACAACTGAGCCTTATTGAGGCGCAGGACCGTTATATCAACGCTGCATTCCGAGCCAAGATAGCAGCCACCACACTGCAGTTCATCGCAGGTGACGTACAGGCGGACTGAAGGATTGGACAAAAAGACAGGTCAGGTTCCCGAAGGATCGAAGGCGGAGACGGGCAGTTCCGTCCCTGAGAATCGGAACGGCAGCAGGTCGCAGGCCGATGTGAATACCTGAACTATACCCGCCTGTCCGGAAAGGATAAGCCTGATGGGGTGGCGATACCGATCCTCGTATTCCGCTAATGTCTGCCGACAAACGCCGCAAGGTGCCAGCGGATGGGAGGAATCGATGCCTTCCCCTGCATAGGTGATGGCCAATGATGAAACCGAGAGGTGCGGTGACACGGCGGAGACAGCCGACAACAGTACACGCTCGGCACAGATGCCCGCAGGAAAGGAGGCGTTCTCCTGGTTGGCGCCTCTTAGGATGGAACCATCCGAAAGCCTGACTGCAGCCCCAACGCGAAACCTTGAATAGGGAGCATGGGCCGTGTCAAGTGCGGCATCGGCAGCCGAGAGCAGCTCCCGATCCTGAGGATATAACTCCATCCTGGACGTGTAGGACTCATATGCAATACGTATCTCCTTGGCCGTCATGCTGGTATATTGGATGATGATAACGACGCGGAGACCGCCTGCATTGTGCGGATGATGTCGGTCCGTCCGACTTTCAACGAATCACCCTGAATAGGCGCTTCCAGCGTGGGCCTCCTTGCCAGCTAAACCATATCAGCGATGCCTTGCCCACGACATGGTCTTCCGGTACAAAACCCCAGAATCGAGAGTCCTGGGAGTTGTGGCGGTTGTCGCCCATCATCCAGAAATAATCCAACCGGAAAGTGTAAGTATCCGTTTCCTTTCCGTTGATGAAGAACCTGCCGTTCTTTTCCACCAGTTCATTGCCTTCATAAACCGAGATGGCCCTGCGGTATGCGGAGATATTGGACTGTGTCAAGGTCAGGGTCGCGCCCTTCTTCGGAATCCACAATGGGCCGAAATTATCCTCCGACCATTTGAAATGTGCGGTGTCGTAGGGGAAGGTGTTACCGAATCCGGATGTATTGAGTTCACGCACCACACTGCCCGGCTTTACAAAAGGAAAGTCTTGAACCATCTTCGCCTGACTCTCCGTGAGGTTGAGGCGCCATGTGTCGGGAGATCCGGGAACCTGGAGGAAATCGCGCTGTTCGGCGGTGACCTGCGGCCCGTTGCTGGCGTCGTAGAAATACTGCGAGTCGACGTCCGTGAACCCGGACAGACCGCGGCGGATCTTGTCGGTGGCCGCCAGGCGGAGGAAGAACAGGCTGCCGGCCAGTTGGGCCGGCTTCATCGCCGTGACCTCGATCAGGGTGTGCGCGTAGGGGCTCGTCTGGGGCACGTACATGCCCTGGTCGTTGAGCTCCGCCGGGACGAAACTGCCGTTGCCGCTGTCGGTGCCGACGACCCACCAGATCTTCTGGCCGTTGTTCGTCTTGGAAGGTTGTTCGCCGCAGCCGCACGGATCGAAGACAGCCGGGTCGGTGGAGACGAGCGCCGTGACGTCGGTGGCA
>RGVM01000177.1 GCA_010027295.1 Chitinophagia bacterium | reverse complement strand
AGTCGCGGCTGAAGAAGATGTTGTGGAGATGTAGCTGCGGGTAGTCCCTGGCGACGCCCCAGTAGAAGATGAGCGCGCTGCTGCTGCGTTCGCGGCGCAGGACGCGCTCGGCGCGGCGAGCGTCGCGCAGCAGTTCCCGCCAGGTATAGTACACGTCCATGTTGCTGACAACGGTGTCCGCCGACAGCGTCTCTCCTGCGGCCTGCACACCCGTCACGCGGCCGTGATAGTGCAGGATGCGGTCGACGCGGGTCCTGAAGCGGAAAGTCACGCCCAGACGGCATGCCAGTCCATAAAGTGCCTCGGGGATGGAAACCATCCCTCCCTTCGGGTAGAAAGTGCCCTCGTTCTGCTCGAGGTGTGGTATGAGGCTGAGCATGCCGGGTGCCTGGAATGGGTCGCTGCCGTTGTAGGTGGCGTACCGGTTGAAAAGCTGCACTGCCTCAGGACTCCTGAGGCGCGCTCGGTTGAAGCCGTCGAGGGTGGACATCAGGTGTCCCATGCCCACCTGACGCAGAGCCTTGAGGGTGCGTGTGTGCAGCCATGTAGAGGCCTTGTGGAGGGAATGCTCAAGGAAAATCCTGCCTACGCCCTCATAGACCCTGGCCGACTCCTGCAGATAGCTGAGAACAGCCTGCGGGTCCTCCCCCGCCACGGTGGCGAGTTCGCGTGCGAAGTCCTCCGGGCGGGCATGGGCATTAATTCGTTTGCCGTTCTCGTAGAAGTAGCGGCATGCGATGTCGACGCGGCGATAGGAGAAATGTTCCTCTAACGGTACGCCTGCCAGTCGGAACAGTTCCTCTATGTTGGCTGGTTGGGTGAAGAGGGAGGGGCCGGTGTCGAAGCGGTAGCCGTCACGTTCGATGAGGCCGAGCTTCCCTCCCGCGCGCGCGTTCTTCTCGAGCACCGTGACGGCGTAGCCCTTTACGGCGAGCCGGATGGCCGTGGCCAATCCGCCGACGCCGCTGCCGATGACGATGGCTGTGCGGGTTGTCATGTTCGCGCAGGGGAGTGTCCTGGCAATTAGTCGTAGATATGACTCAGGCGGTCATGGCCTTAGATTGGAGGTGTTCCTCCAGTTTCGGGAAGGCTATCTTGAACCACTCTGTGTACTTGTGCGGGTGGGTGTCGAGGTTGGCGCGAATCTCTTCCATGCTCTTGTAGCAGTAGTCGCCCACTTCCTCGCGGTTGGGGTGAATGAGCCCCTCGTATTGCCCGATGAACACATGGTCGTACTCGTGCTCGGTGAGGCCGTTGTCGAATTCCGCTCGGTAGGTGAACTGGAATGCGGGCTTGATCATCGTCACGAAGCCGAGTTCCTCGCGAAGCCTCCTGACGGCGGCGTCATAGACGGGTTCGTCAGGACGGGGATGGCTGCAGCATGCGTTCGTCCACAGCCCGCCGCTGTGGTATTTGTGGATGGCTCTGCGCTGGAGCAGCATCTCGCCCCTTCCATTGAATATAAACACGCTGAAAGCTCGGTGCAGCACAGCCTTTCGGTGTGCCTCCATCTTCTCCATCTCTCCTACGGGTTCGTCCCGCTCGTTCACAAGTATCACCTGATCCATCGACATAGGTTCAATTTTTTGTGGTTCGGGCCTGTGTCACTTCGCCAGGTAGGACAAAAGTGAGGATTCCATTGCGTTTGAAATTATACAATCAGCGCCACTTGTGAACAAGTGAAATCATGTTTTCATGCTATGCATGATGACGAATAGCTATCCCGTTCATTTTTAATGGCATATGAATTTCGAGATGTGAATGATGCAAAATCAATTGTTGCATCCTAACCAAGAATCATGCCGATGGCGGTGGCGGTGTCAACGTTTCTGGTCGATGACGGAGGTCAATTCGTCACCGAGGGGGTCGACAGAGGGTTCGAAGACACCTACGAGCCTTCCCTGTTGATCTACCAGGTACTTGGTGAAGTTCCAGACGGGCTGCCGGTTGTTCCATCCATTGAGGCGGCTGTCGCTGAGCCATGCGAAGACGGTGTGCTGTTCTGGTCCCTTGACCACGCTGGACTTCTCCGTAAGCAGGAAGTTCACGCCGTAGTTGCGCTTGCAGAATTCAGCGATCTGCGCATTACCGCCCTTCTCCTGCTGCTTGAAGTCGTTGGCGGGGAAGCCGACGACCACGAGCCTGTCGCGGTAGCGGTCCTGCAACTGCTGGAGTCCTTCGTACTGGGGTGTGTAGCCGCAGTCGCTGGCGGTGTTGACGAGCAGTACCATCTTTCCCTTGAGGGAGTCGAGTGACAGTGCCTCGCCTGTGATTAGGGTCGCCTTGAGCGAGTGGAAGGGCTTTGGGGGTTCCACGGGCCTGTCTGTACGGTAGGAAGCGTTCTTCGAGCCGGTCATGCGGGTGATGCCGGTGAGGATGGGGTAGAGTCGCTTGAGTATGCTCTGTCTTGCCGTCATGTCTTGATTGTTGCATGTGTCCGCTGCCATCCAGACGGGCACTGCCGCAGCAGCTACGATCCACAGGTATTTCCTCATGCCATGCAGTTGTTGCGGTTTGCCTTCCTCCGCCTCAGAGACGGAAGAAGGGTTTGATCCATTTCAGATTGTTGCGGTATGGAGCGTACCAGAGAGGAACGTCGGACCAGGTGGGTGTCTTGAGGATGCTCTTGGGCCGTGTGAAAGTGTCGAATCCGTGTTTGCCGTGGTATTGTCCCATGCCGCTTGTGCCGACGCCGCCGAAGGGCAGGTCGGGGTTGCCGACGTGGATCACGCCGTTGTTGACGCAGCCGCCGCCGAAGCGGACGTTCTCGGTGTAGAATCTTTCCGTTTCGCGGCTGTTCGTGAAGATGTAGAGGGCCAGGGGATAGGGGTTGCGTTCGATCCATGCCAGCACGTCCTCGCGGGTGCGGTAGGTGATGATGGGTAGGACGGGGCCGAAGATCTCCTCCTTCATGACGGGACTATCGGCGTCCGTCACTTCGAGCAGGGTGGGCTCGATGAAGAGGTCATCCGCGTCGGTACGGCCTCCGTAGAGCAGCCTGCCCTGAGGGATGTAGGATGACACGGCGTCGAAGCGCTTGCGGTTGATGAGGCGGCCGTAGTCGGGGCTCGCCTTCGGGTCCTCCCCGAGCATGCGGTCGAACTGGGCCTTGACCGCATCGATGAAGGCATCCCTGACGGATTCGTGCACGAGCACGTAGTCGGGCGCCACACAGGTCTGTCCGGCGTTGATCATCTTGCTCCAGGCGATCTTTCGGGCGGCGTAGGCGATGTTGACGCGGCTGTCGACGATGCAGGGGCTCTTGCCGCCAAGTTCCAGCGTCACGGGGGTGAGGTGGATACTGGCGAGTTCCATGATCTTACGGCCGGCGGCGGGGTTGCCGGTGAAGAATACATGGTCGAAGCGGAAATTGCGGATGAGCAGGGGCGCCACGACATGGCCCTGTCCCTGAAAGACGGCCACGTAGTCGGAATCGAAGGCGTCCGCGACAATAGCCTCCACGACGGCGGCCGTGTGCGGCGCCTGTTCGGAGGGCTTGATAAAGGATGTGTTACCCCCTGCGATCGAGCTGATGAGCGGCGTCATCATCAGCAGGAAGGGGTAGTTCCAGGGGGCCATGATGAGTACGGTACCCAGCGAGTCGGGGATCACCCGGCTGGAGGAGGGCATGAACATCAGCGGGGTGGAGGCGCTCTTCGGCTCCATCCATTCGCGCAGGTGGGACATGGTGTGCGCGATCTCCTTGTAGAGGACGCCTATCTCGGAGCCGAAGGCCTCGAACTCCGATTTGCGGAGGTCACTGTGCAGGGCTTCCACAACCTGCTGCTCATGCTGGCGCACAGAGTCGCGCAGCCGCTTCAGCTGCTCCATGCGGAAGGCATAGGGGCGGGTCTTGCCCGACTTGAAGAATGCCAGCTGGCGCTGATAGGTGTCGGTGGCAAGGGTCAGGAGCTCCTCTTCGGAAGGGAAGGGCTTGAAAGCGGATGTCACCATGGCTGGGGAGTTGGCGGTACGTAATGCGCAATCAATGTACGCAATCTTAGTGAGGCCTATCGGTATCCGTCCTCAGAACTGCCTGCAGTTCTCAGAACCGGGGGAAGTTCTCAGAACCGCCGGGGTTCTCAAAACCCACCGCAGTTCTCAAAACCAGGGGGAGTTCTCAGAACTACCGGGGGTTCTCAAAACCCACCACAGTTCCCAAAACCGGGGGGAGTTCCCAGAACTGCCGGGAGTTCTCAAAACCTAATGGTTAACACTCCCGGGCTTCGTAAGGTTCGGGGAATGGTTATCGACCTGAGTTGCAGGGCTTACATGTTTCGTCGGTATCGACCTCCCATGCCGAAGAGGGCATGCGTGATCTGTCCGAGGGAGCAGGTCTTGACGGTCTCCATGAGTTCGGCGAAGACATTGCCGTTGTCTAGGACGGTGCGTCGGAGTCGTTGGAGGGCGGCTTCGGCATGTGGGCCATGCAGGGCTTGGAAGGCTTCGAGGTTCGCGATCTGCTGGCGTTTCTCGTCGTCGGAGCTACGAATGACCTCGGCGGGCAGGGTGGTGGGACTGCCGGTCTTGCCGAGGAAGGTGTTGACGCCGACGATGGGGAGCTCCCCGGTGTGCTTGAGATGCTCGTAGTGGAGGCTCTCCTCCTGGATGCGGTTGCGCTGGTACATGCGCTCCATGGCGCCGAGGACGCCGCCGCGTTCGGTGAGGCGGTGAAATTCTGAGAGGACGGCCTGTTCGACGAGGTCGGTGAGTTCCTCGAGGAGGAAGGAGCCCTGGTTGGGGTTTTCGTTTCGGGCGGTGCCGAGTTCTCGGTTGATGATGAGCTGGATGGCCATGGCGCGTCGGACGCTCTCCTCCGTTGGGGTGGTGATGGCCTCGTCGTAGGCGTTGGTGTGGAGCGAGTTGCAGTTATCGTAGATGGCGTAGAGGGCCTGGAGGGTGGTTCGGATGTCGTTGAAGTCTATCTCCTGGGCGTGCAGGCTGCGGCCGGAGGTCTGGATATGGTATTTGAGCATCTGGCTGCGGTCGGATGCGCCGTATCGGAAGCGCATGGCCTTTGCCCAGATGCGGCGTGCGACGCGGCCGATGACGCTGTATTCGGGGTCCATCCCGTTGCTGAAGAAGAAGGAGAGGTTGGGAGCGAAGTCGTCGATCTGCATGCCCCGCGAGAGGTAGTATTCGACGTATGTGAAGCCGTTGGCGAGGGTGAAAGCCAGCTGGGTGAGGGGGTTGGCGCCGGCTTCGGCGATATGGTAGCCGCTCACGGAGACGCTGTAGAAGTTGCGCACGCGGTTGTCTATGAACCACTGCTGAACATCACCCATCAGCCGCAGGGCGAACTCGGTGCTGAAGATGCAGGTGTTCTGCGCCTGGTCCTCCTTGAGGATGTCGGCCTGTACCGTCCCCCTGACGGTCGAGAGGGCTTCTGCCCGGATGCGCCGGTAGGTGTCGGGGTCGAGTACCTCGTCACCGCTGAGTCCGAGGAGTGCCAGACCGAGGCCGTCGTGACCTTCGGGCAGTGACGCGCCGCCGGGGTCGCGGTAGACGGGTGGGCCATCGGATCCGAACTTCCTGCGCCGGGCCTGCTCGAGCGCCTCACCGAGGCCATGGGCGGCGATATGCTTCTCACACTGCTGGTCGATGGCGGCGTTGAGGAAGGATGCCAGGAGAATGGGCGCCGGTCCGTTAATGGTCATGCTGACGGAGGTGGCCGGGTCGCAGAGGTCGAAGCCGGAGTAGAGCTTCTTGGCATCGTCGAGGGTGGCGACGCTGACGCCGCTGTTGCCGACCTTGCCGAGGATGTCGGGGCGCCGGGCGGGATCCTGCCCGTATAGGGTTGGCGAGTCGAAGGCGGTGGAGAGTCGTTTGGCGGGCTGGCCCAGGGAGACGTAGTGGAAGCGACGGTTGGTCCGTTCGGGACCGCCCTCACCGGCGAACATGCGGGTGGGGTCCTCGCCTTCACGCTTGAGGGGGTAGACGCCGGCAGTATATGGGAAGCATCCGGGGAGATTCTCCTGGGAGAGCCAGCGTAGGATGTCACCCCAGTCGCGGTAGGTTGGCAGGGCCACTTTGCGGATGGATGTCCCGGAAAGACTGGTG
>RGVM01000176.1 GCA_010027295.1 Chitinophagia bacterium | reverse complement strand
CCTCCGCGACCCTGCCGATACCCGTGCCGTAGGCTTCTGCGTCTCACGTCGGCATGCCGTCTTCATGGCCGAGCGCTTCCTGGCGAGAGGCATGCGCTCCGAGGCCCTCACTTCCGACCAGGCCGATGAGCGGGAGGCGATCCTGCAGCGCTTCCGCCGGAAGGAGACCCACTACCTCTTCGTAGTCGACATGCTCAACGAGGGCGTCGACATCCCCGGCATCGACACCATCCTCTTCCTCCGGCCTACCGAGAGCATGACCGTCTTCCTCCAGCAGCTCGGACGCGGCCTCCGGAAAGACGAGGGCAAGGCCTACCTGACGGTGCTCGACTTCATCGGCAACGCCAGGGTCGAGTACAGCTTCGAACACCGCTTCCGCGCCCTGCTCGGCCGGACGCACACCCGCATCCGCGACGAGATCCTGAACGATTTCCCCCACCTTCCCCTCGGATGCGCCATCCAGCTGGATCAGACAGCCCGCGACCAGATCCTCCAGAATCTAGTACGGCATTTCAGGGGCGGGAAAGACAAGCTATTGGATCGCATCCGCCAATTCCGGTTGGATCACGATGTGGAGCCCAGCCTTGGGGAGTTCCTCCGGCTGACGGAAGTGTCCCTGGCAAGGATATATGCTCATGACCTGCTCTGGTTCGAATGGATGGCAACGGCCTCGGGACAGGTTCCCGAGCCTGACGACCGGCGCCGGGGGGTTGCTCGCTGCATGGGTACGACCTGGCTGTCCACCGGGAGCACCTCCTATTTCACTTTCCTCAGGCAATGCCTCGGACAGGGATTCCCCCGCACGGAGGATGTAGAGGCCCGGCAGTGGATGCTGATGTGTTATGTCGACCTCTTCGGGGCGCCGCCAAAAGTGGCCGATGTATCTGCGCTGTCGGATCGGCTGGAGGGTATCTTCGGGGATCCCCGACTCCGGGCGGAGGTTTCCGAATACCTCACCCTGCGCATTGAAAGCCTGAATGTTCCAGAGCATGAAGTCCCCATGCCCTTCGATACGGCGCTGCGGGTGCATGGACGCTATACCCGTGAGCAGGTCCTGGTCGGTCTGGGGATGTCGGATCTCAATCGCCTTCATCCGAGTCGGGAAGGTGTGCTTTTCTGCGAGGCGCTGCACACGGAGGCCTTCTTCGTGACCCTCGACAAGTCGGAGGGAGGCTTCAATCCCACGACGATGTACGACGACTACTTCATCAACGGAGAGCTGTTTCACTGGCAGAGCCAGAACGCCACGGCCCCTGAGACGCCCAAGGGCCGTTCGTACATCGAGCATGCCCGGACGGGTAAGCGGATCCTGCTCTTCGTCAGGGAGGCCAGGCGGGACGAGGAGGGCTTGACGATGGCTTTCATCTGTTGCGGCTTCCTGGCCTATGTCACCCACGAGGGGGCGCGGCCCATGAGCATCACCTGGCGTATGGAGACGGCCCCTCCGGCTATGCTCGTGCAGGAGGGCCGGAAACTTGCCATCGGCTGATTACCCGAATACACCTGTCGCCAAAGGCACCTGCGCGAATTTTTTATCGTAATTTGTAAGACGTAGTGACATGGCCTATAGGGGATGCCGGATGAGGCTTCCCTTTCGTCGAGACCGAGTGTCAAGGTCCTGTCCTGCCAAACGAGTACACAGGACCGCTGCCGAAGGGCGATGTGCCCTTCGACCGGGTCACTACCTTTATGCCGTGATGAAGCCGTTCGAGCCATGCGCCACCGACTGCTAACCCTGGGCCTGCTCTCCACCGTATTGACCGTGGCGTTCGTCGCCTGTACCCGCATGGACCTGCCGGCCGACGTGGCGGAGGCGTATGCGGCCCTTCCCGACGAGATCGACTTCAACCGGGATGTGAAGCGCATCCTGTCCGACAAGTGTTTCACCTGCCACGGCCCGGATGCGAAGAAGCAGAAGGCCGATCTCCGCCTCGATATCGCATCCTTCGCGTACGAAAAGACCACGGAGTCGGGCCGCAAGGCCATCCGTCCAGGCGATGCTTCCGCCAGTGAAGTGGCACACCGCATCCTTAGCGCCGACCCCGAATACTGCATGCCAACGCCCGAGTCGCACCTAGAGCTCACGGCCCACGAGAAGGCCGTCCTCATCAAGTGGATGGAGCAGGGCGCCGAGTACAAGCCGCACTGGGCCTTTGTGGCACCCGAAGACCCCAACCCTCCTTCCGTTGATGACCGCCGCTGGCCGTCGAACGACATCGACCGGTTCATCCTCCGCACCCTCGAGGACAAGGGGCTGCACCCCGCCGCGGAGGCTGACAGGGAGACGCTCCTCCGCCGGCTGAGCTTCGACATACGGGGGTTCGCCCCATCGATCGCCGAGATCGACGCATTCGTCGCCGATAAGGATCCCAAGGCATACGAGAAGCGGATCGACCAGTGGCTGGCGAGCCCGCATTACGGCGAGCGCATGGCCGCCTACTGGCTCGACGTGGCGCGGTTCGCCGACAGCCATGGCTACCTCGACGATAAGCACCGAGATATGTCGCCCTGGCGCGACTGGGTCGTCAGCGCCTATAACCGAAACATTCCTTTCGATAAGTTCATCACTTGGCAGCTTGCCGGCGACCTGCTGCCCAATGCGACCCAGGAGCAGGTCCTCGCCACCGGCTTCAACCGCAACCACAAGCAGAACTCGGAGGCCGGCATCATCGAGGAGGAATACCGCGTCGAGTACGTCACCGACAGGACCAACACCCTGGGCACTGCGCTCATGGCCATGACGCTGGGCTGCGCCAAGTGCCACGACCACAAGTACGATCCCGTCTCGCAGAAGGACTACTACTCGCTCTTCGCCTTCTTCAACAGCACTTTCGAGAAGGGGAGCCCCAACTACGGCGGTGCCGACGTCGTGCCGGGTCCTACCGTACGACTCTCGACGCCCGAGCAGGACAGGGCCATCGCCCTATGGAAGGCCGAAGTGGCCAGGCTCGAGGCGGTGGAGCAGGGGCGCTTCCGGGCCATGTCCGATGTGCAGGCCGACGTGCCGGACGCCGCCATCGCGGCATCCCTTGCGTCGAAGGCGACGGCCCACCTCGACTTCGACCGTGCCACCGTCAAGGACACCGTTTCCGGGATCTTCCTCAACGACGTGAACCCCACCGCGAACGGCACTTATCGAAAGGCCGAGTTCGGGAAGGGTGTTAGAGGGCGATCGCTCCGCTACAACGACCAGACGCTGGTGAAGTTCCCTCCCGTGACACTCGCTTATTACGAGCGACACGATCCTTTCTCCCTGAGCATTTGGATTCGGCCCAACCGGCGCGACCCCAAGGCGACCGTCCTCTACCATTCCGAAAACCACCGTTACGGGTACCAGGGGTGGGACCTTCTCCTCATGGGCAACCGGCCCATGTTCCGCCTCAGCCATGCCTATCCCCACGACGCCGTGAGCGTGGTCGCGCGCACCGAGCTCGACTCGACCCGCTGGACACACTTGTCGGTGGTCTACGATGGCAGCAGTCGCGCATCTGGTGTGATGCTGTACATTGACGGCAGGCCTGCGCCGCTGGAAGTGGAGTACGACCATCTCTACAAGAATATCCGACAGCGGTACAGCATCCACAAGGGAGCCGTCGCCGGGCTGCATCTCGGCGAGAAGGGACTCGACAAGTCGATGCCCGGCGGAGAGGTCGATGAGTTCTACCTTTTCGACGGCAGACTCACGGCGCGCGAGGTGGCGCACCTCTCTTCGCTCAAGCCCATCCCGTTACGTGTCCGGCCCTCGACGACCGATACAACGGAGCTCCTCCGGGCACGAATAGAGCTCAACGCACTGTACGACACCCTGAAGGAGGCCATGGTGATGGGCGACCTGCCCCGGCCGCGCAAATCCTACGTGCTGCAGCGCGGCAACTATGACAGTCACGGCGAGGAAGTGCGGCCTTCCACCCCCGCTTCCATCCTGTCCTTCCCCGATGACCTTCCCCGCAACCGCCTCGGACTCGCCCGCTGGCTTTTCGACGAACGGAACCCCCTCACGGCGCGTGTGGCCGTCAACCGCGTCTGGCAGCTGGTCTTCGGCAAGGGCATCGTGGCCACTTCCGACGACTTTGGGAACCAGGGTGCGCAGCCTACCCACCCGGAGCTGCTGGACCATCTCGCCGTGTGGTATCGCGAACACGGATGGGACACCAAGGCATTGCTGAAATACATCCTGACGAGTTCGACCTACCGCCAGTCGTCAGTCACGGATACGGATACCCGAAACGCAGACCCCGACAACCGCTGGCTGTCGCGACATCCGCGTTACCGCTGGCCCGCCGAGATGCTGCGCGACAACGCGCTCGCCGCCGCCGGGCTGCTGTCCATGAAGTCGGGCGGCCCCAGCGTCTACCCCTATCAGCCGGCTGGCCTCTGGGAGGAATTGAGTGACAAGGTCTGGCGATATAAATATGAACTGTCCGCCGGCGAGGACAGGTTCCGGAAGAGCATCTACACCGTACGCAAGCGTACCAGCGTCGTACCCTTCCTGCAGATCTTCGACGCGCCCGACCGCAACTTCTGCACCGTGCGCCGGACCGTCTCGAGTTCGCCCATGCAGCCCCTGGCGATGATGAACGACCCGCAGATCTTCGAGGCGGCCCGCTTCATCGCCCTCAGGATGCAGCGCGAGGGCGGCGGCTCCGTCGAGGGCCGACTCGCACTCGGATTCCGAATCGTCACGGGCCGCAGGCCCTCCAACGCTGAGGCCGCCCTCATGCGGACCATGTACGCCGAGGCCGAGGCCCGCCTCAAGGACGCCCCCGCGAAGGTACAGGCCCGCCTTGCCGTCGGATCAGAGCCTGCCCCGACACAAGACCCGCTGGGCCTGGCATGCCTCGCCGAAGTCGCCCACGCACTGATGAACACCGACGAGTTCCTGACCCGAAAATGAATATGAGATGGACGAGCTGAATCAGCGGAGGCAGGCGGCGCACCGGCGCGACTTCCTGAAAGGGTCGGCCCTGGGACTGGGCAGCATCGCCCTGCAGGGGCTGCTGTCCTGCGGCCGTGCCAGACCTACTGCGGCGGCTTCGACTGCCGCGGGCACCGAGGATGAGAACCGCCCCCTTGTCCATCCGCACTTCATGCCCCGCGCCAAGCGCGTCATCTACCTCTTCCAGGCGGGCGGTCCCTCGCAGATGGAGCTGTTCGACCACAAGCCCAGGCTCTACGAGATGCACCGGCAGGAGATCCCCGAATCGGTCATCGGCAAGAACCGCATCTCGGGCATGGTGAGCAACCAGTACAGCTTCCCGCTGGCCATGCCCGCCGCCGAGTTCGCCCGCCACGGGGCCAATGGCACATGGCTCTCGGAGCTGATCCCGCACACCGCATCCGTGGTCGACGATATCTGCATCGTCCGGTCCATGTTCACCGAACAGATCAACCACGAGCCGGCCGTCATCTTCACACAGACCGGCAACCAGCTCAGCGGTAGACCCTGCATGGGCTCCTGGCTCAGCTACGGCCTCGGCAGCCTCAACGAGAACCTGCCGGCCTTCATCGTCATGCTCTCCAAGGGGGGCGGCGACCAGCCCATCTCCAGCGCGTCCTGGAGCAACGGCTTCCTGCCCTCGCACCACCAGGGCGTGCAGTTCATGTCGACGCAGGAGCCCGTGCCCTTCCTCAACAACCCCGACGGCGTCGATCGCATGGACCGTCGACACGCCCTCGACTATATCCGGCGCTTCGATAGCCTCCAGAACGGCATATGGCACGACCCCGAGATCGACAGCCAGATCCGCCAGCACGAGATGGCCTACCGCATGCAGATGGCCATCCCAGAGATTACCGACCTTTCCGACGAGCCGCAACATATCCTCGACATGTACGGCGATGATGTCCTCAAGCCCGGCAGCTTTGCACACAACTGCATCATCGCGCGCAGGCTTGCCGAGCGCGACGTTCGTTTCGTGCAGCTCTACCACCTTGGATGGGACCACCATGGCGGCATCTGGTCGGGCATTCGACGCGCCACGGGTCAGACCGATCAGGCCTCAGCAGCCTTGGTAAAGGACCTAAAGCAACGAGGTCTGCTAGATGATACCCTCGTCATCTGGGGCGGAGAGTTCGGCCGCACCA
>RGVM01000175.1 GCA_010027295.1 Chitinophagia bacterium | reverse complement strand
CCGTTGAGGTAGACTTCCACGTCGTCGTCGTGCCTGAGGAGCAGCACCAGCTCTTCGATGTCGGTCTCCGTGAGCTCGAAGGTCCTTCGGGCCCAGATCTCGCGGCTATCCCAGGGCGTGGCGAAATCGTTCCCCCATCCTTTCCCGAAGGGCATCCTGCCCTGTTGCCAAGATGCATCGTCGAAGTTCGACTGCATCCAGGCACCGTCGGGCTGCTGGAAGGTATACCGCGACTCGGCGGGCGATGCTTCTCCGGGTGGCAGGATGTCTTCGACCGGATATTCCACGTCACCGAGCACCTTGTAGGCTTTCCCATCGACTTTCAATAGTCCGACCATGCCGTGGGCCACGCCTGTCCAGTGACGGGTGGTGCTTTCATTCAGCTTGTCGGTGAACGACCAGATGCTGAAATAGGGGTCGTGCGTGACCAGCGGGTAGGCGGGCATCTTCGCCACCTGGCCCGTGGCCGTCGACAGGTGGAGGATGCAGGTAATTCCCAGGAGGAGATTCTTGGACATGAGCATCTTTGACAGGATTCTGCATACAAGTTAGCATCCGAACGGGAATGATCGTTAGATTCAGGCATGGAATCCCGTCTGCGTATCCCCCTGCTCCTGCTCCTGGCCTGCACGATGCGGGCCCATGCGCCCGTCCCCGAGAAGCGTCCGCCCAACATCATACTCATCTTCATGGACGACCTCGGCTATGGCGACCTTTCCTGCTATGGCGCGCTCGACATCCGGACACCGAACCTGGACCGCATGGCGTCGGAGGGCATCCGGTTCACCAACTTCCTCTCGGCGCAGGCCGTCTGCAGCGCATCCCGTGCGGGCTTGCTGACGGGTTGCTATCCCAACCGCCTCGGCATCTCGGGGGCGCTCTTCCCCCGCGCCAAGGTCGGCCTCTCGCATGACGAGACGACGATGGCCGAGATGCTGAAGAGCCAGGGCTATGCGACGGGTGCCTTCGGCAAATGGCACCTCGGCGATGCGCCGGAGTTCCTGCCGCTGCGGCACGGGTTCGATGAATACCTCGGCATTCCCTATTCGAACGACATGTGGCCCGTCGATTTCAGCGGCAAGCCGGTCGATACGTCCCATCGCAAGGCCCAGTTCCCGCCGTTGCCCGTCATCCGGGGCGAGAAGGTCGTCGACACGATCGCCGATCTGGAGGACCAGGCAACGCTCACATCCCGCTGGACCGATGCCGCCATCGACTTCATCCGGCGGAACCGTCAGCAGCCCTTCTTCGCCTACATCCCCCACTCCATGCCGCACGTGCCCATCAACGCCTCGGCGGCCTTTCGGGGCAAGAGCCGGCAGGGCCTGTACGGCGATGTCATACAGGAGGTGGACCACCATGTGGGACGGATCCTGGAGACGCTGCGGGAATGGAAGCTCGAACAGAACACCCTTGTCATCTTCACGAGCGACAACGGACCCTGGCTGAACTTCGGCAACCATGCCGGCAACGCGGGCGGCTTCCGCGAGGGCAAGGGCACCAGCTTCGAGGGCGGTCAGCGCGTGCCCTGCCTCATGCGCTGGAAGGGCACCCTGCCGGCCGGACTCGTCGCCAACCAGCTCTCCTCCACGATCGACATCCTCCCCACGCTGGCCGGCATCACGGGCGCGAAGCTCCCTGAAAAAAAGATCGACGGCGTCGACATCGGCGCCATCCTGAAGGGAGACATGAAGGCCACACCGCGGAGGACCTTCAACTACTACTATCGGACGAATGCCCTGGAGGCAGTGCGTCGCGACCATTGGAAGCTCGTCTTCGCACACCCGTCACGGTCCTATATCGGACAGCCCCCCGGTGTCGACGGCTACCCGGGGCCCTCGCCGGAGAACGTGCCCATGCGGGAGGCGCTTTATGATTTACGCCGCGACCCCGGGGAGCAGTATGATGTCTCCGTACAGCACCCGGATGTGGTGAGGGAACTCCGTGCATACGCCGACGAGGTGCGAAAGGACCTCGGCGACGACCTACAGAAGGTGTCCGGCAATGGCCATCGGGAGCCCGGAAAGCTCCGCTGAAGGCAATATGACCCCCAACCGAGGCGTTTAGCTGTGTTGGTGCGCTTACCGACCCAGGGGTTCCGCATTCCGGGACCCACTAACCAAATTGTCTGGCACGGAAGCCCGTACATCAAACATCAACCATGCTCTTCAACAGTTTTGTGTTCCTGGGATTGTTGACGGTTACCTTCCTGCTCTACTACCTCCCGGTCCTGCAGAAGTATCAGATTCAAGTGCTCATCCTGTCCAGCCTGGTGTTCTACGGGTACGAGAAGCCCGCTCTCGTCCTGCTGCTGCTGGCATCGGTGAGCATCAACATCCTGGCGAGCTATTTCGTCACCTATGGGGATGAGAGGTACAGGAAGCTGTCCGCCGTGCTGGGGGTCGTGTTGAACCTGTCTATTTTGGTCTTCTTCAAGTACAGTCCGCTGCTTGCCAGAACCTTCGACCTGACCTCCGGTTCACTTGGGGATTTCCTGCTGCACATACCTTTGCCCATCGGCATCTCCTTCTTCACCTTCCAGGGTGTCAGCCTGGTCGTGGACGTCTATACCGAGAAATACTGCAAGAATACTGACGTCGTACCCGCCTCATTCGTGGAGCATTCCAAGAGAGTCCTTTTCTTCAAGGGCTTCTTCCCTCAGTTGATCTCGGGACCCATCGTGAAGGCCCATGATTTCCTGCCGCAGATCCGGACCAAGCGTTTCGGCGAGATCGGCTGGGAGTCCGCATTCAAGAGCCTTGTCACCGGGTATTTTCTCAAGATGGTCGTCGCCGACAACCTGAAGGACTACACTTTCCTCATCGAATACCCGTTCTTCCAGTTCCACGCGACGCTCAACCTGCTCATCATGATGTTCGGGTACTCTTGCCAGATCTTCGCGGACTTCGCAGGGTACTCCCTCATCGCCATCGGGCTTGCCAAGCTCTTCGGCTACGATTTCAAGGACAACTTCGATTTCCCGTATATCTCCCGGTCCTTCCGGGAATTCTGGAAACGCTGGCATATCTCCCTTTCCTCCTTCCTCATGGAGTACCTGTACATTCCGCTGGGCGGCAACAGGAAGGGACGGATCCGGACCTACGTAAACCTGATGGTCGTGATGATGCTGGGCGGCCTCTGGCACGGCGCCGCATGGAGTTACGCCGTGTGGGGAGGCTTCCATGGCTTAGCACTCGCCTTGGAGCGGATGCTGGATCGTGGCCGTCCCGAAAGCAAGGGTGTGGCCGTAAAGGCGTTGAAGACCCTCATGGTCTTCTCCTTCGTCACACTGGCCTGGCTTCTCTTCAAACTGCCAGAGTTCGGCCATGTGATCGCGTATCTCAAGTCCATCGCCGGCAATGTCCGGCTGGAAGCCAATAACACCCTGATTTCATTCATCCTGCTCTACTCGTCTCCCGTGATCCTGTATCATCTCCTCTATCTGCGCAAGCGCAGGGGAGCTTCCCCCCTGATCCAGCGCATGGAGTACGCTCTCTACGGCATGATGCTCTTCCTGATCATCGTGAACAGCGGCACTCCGGGTGATTTCATCTATTTCCAATTCTGAATCCCATGATACGGAAAGCGCTCATTACAGCTGCCCTTCTACTCGTCTCCTATTCGGCATACATCGCATTCCTCGCACCTGCATCATGGGCCGGATCTCAGCACGAGTGGCAGGACAATCTCATCAAGGCCGAGAATTTCATCTACAGCGAAAGAGACAGCTTCGAGCATGTGATCCTGGGTTCCAGCCTTTCCTGCCGTCTGTCCATGCGCGACCTGCCCGAGATGTACAACCTGAGCTTCGCGGGGCACAGCGTGCTGGACGGCATCGAGGTCATCCTACGTTCGGGCAAGAAGGTCCGTAACGTTTACATTGAGACGAACTATCCCGAGAAGCCGGAAGACGCCAAATTCGTACAATCGCTATTCTCGGCGCTATACTATCCGAGGAAGTACCTGCATGCACTGCGTGACGACAAACGGCCGTTAAGCATCATCGGTACGAAGTTGAGCAAGAGCCTTACGAGTAGAGTGACGGATCGCATCCAGCTGATGACAGCCCGATCCGGGGATTCCGATCCCAAGCCCATGGGCTTTACCCGACAGCTGACGGACATAAGAAGCCAAACCTATTCTCAGACACCCGATGATTCCCTGCTTGCCCAGTCTCTGCGTAATCTACGTGAGCGTATCAACCTTTTGGAAGAAAGGGGGACGAAAGTGGTCTTCTTCGAATTGCCTGTTAACCAGCGGCTCATCTACCTGGCAAGTCCCTCCCTGACCCGAAGCAGATACCTGGAATGGTTCCCGGCCACCCGCTACCGTCACATCCCTCTCCCCGACAGCCTCGATTATGTGACCACAGACGGCATCCACATGAACAGGGAGGATGCGTCCAGATACACGAAGTATTTCAAGGAGCAGGTTTTCGGACAACCACAACGGTAAGGAGTACGCGAAAGCGGATATCCTTGTCTGGACTCATACGAAGCGAGATCGCGGCCTACTTCCTCGGGTCTAGGAACTCCCAATCCATTACATGCGGGTGGAGGTGCTCCCTTTTCACCAGGGCCTCCATGCTCCGCAGGATGTCCGGGTGTGCGGTGGAGAGGTCGTTCTGTTCCGTCGGGTCGGAGGATAGGTCGTAGAGCTCCCAGGGTGCGTTCGGGTTCTTGCGCACATCGCGCCGCACGCCCTTCCACTCGCCGATGCGGACGGCCAGCTGGCCGCCCTTCTCGGGGTATTCGAAGTATAGGAACTCGTGTTTGCGCTGCTTTTCGGGATGTCCCGTGAGCACGGGGCGGAGGGAGATGCCGTCGGTGCCTTCGACCATCCTGCCCGTGATGTCGGAGAGGGTGGCCATCATGTCGTACTGTGTGGAGACGTGGTCGCTCACGGAACCGGCGGGGATGCGTCCCGGCCATCGTGCGAGGAAGGGGACGCGGATGCCGCCTTCGTAGAGGTCCATCTTGAGCCCGCGGAGTCCGCCATTGCCCTGGAAGAAGTCTGGTTGCACGCCCCCGACGTCGAAGGTGTTGCCGTTGTCGCTCGAGAACATGACGAGGGTATTGCCATCGAGTCCGTTCGCCTTCAGGGTTTCTAGCACCCTACCCACCTGTGCGTCGAGGAAGCTGATCATGGCGGCGTATGCCGACAGGGGTCTTTGCAGGGCGGCGTATCCCTTCGCGCCGTAGTAGGGAGAATCGGGGAACATCCCGTCGTATGCGTGCAGGAAGGAGTCGGGTACCTGCAGCGAGAGGTGGGGGAGTGTGATCGCGAAGTACAGGAAGAAGGGCCGTTCGCGGTTAGACCTGATGAAGTCCACGGCCTTGTCGCCCATGAGTTGCGGGGCGTAGTCGGTGCCCTTGAACCTGGCGAAGTCGGCCTCGGTGGCCGTTGTCGGGTCTAGCTTCCGATGCACATCCACCCATGCGTTGCGAAGGGGTACCACGCGGTCGTCCTCCCAGAGGTGCGACGGGTAGTGGTTGTGCGCCTGTTTCTGGTCGAGGTATCCGTAATAGTGGTCGAATCCGTGCTTCAGCGGGCTTCCGGTGGTACCTGTCATCCCCATTCCCCATTTGCCCACGAGGCCTGTCGAATAGCCTCTTTCCTTGAGCATCCTGGCGAGCGTGTAGGCGTTCTCATGGAGCGGCATCTGTCCTCCCTCCTTCTCGTCCTGGAAGCCGCCCATCTCGTAGTTGCCTCGTATGTAGGAATGGCCCGCATGCCGTCCGGTCATGAGCATGCAGCGGGAGGGTGCGCAGACGGGCGCGCCGCTGTAATGCCGTGTGAAGCGCATGCCCTCGCGGGCCATCCTGTCGAGGTGGGGTGTGCGTATCTTCTGTTGTCCGTAGCAGCCCAGCTCGCCGTACCCTAGGTCGTCGGCGTAGATGTAGATGATGTTCGGCGGTTTCGGACGGCCTTGCGAGGTAACCTGAGTGGCTACAAGCGAAAATCCGGCGAGAATGAGTATTTTAGGAATCATCTCTTGAAAGATAGGCCATAACACTGAAGAAAACCCTTCCCTTCCATGTCTTCCATCTTCGAGACGCGACATGTGCGGATGCCATCCGCCATGTTGATCGCAGTGATACTGCTCTATCCGTGTCTTTTC
>RGVM01000174.1 GCA_010027295.1 Chitinophagia bacterium | reverse complement strand
AGGAATACCTCGAAGAGGGCGATTTCGACGGCGCCGAGCGGATGCTTGCCTCCATCTGGTTCCCGGACCTTCTCTACAAGCCCGTACGCTCCGTCTATTACACCCTAAAGGGCAACCTCGCCATGATGAAGCAGGACTTCGACACGGCCGAGGCACACATGAAGAAAAGCCTTTCGCTGGGCTCCGCGATGAAGGAGGCCGAGGGCGCCAACATGCTGCAACTGGGCATGATGGCCATGCAGAAAGGAGATATGAAGCAGGGGGAAAGCTACATACGGCAAGCCCTCCGGGCGGGCATACCCGATAAGGAGAGCGCAGCCCTCGCCTATCTGCAGATGTGCCAGATTATGATGCAGAAGCGTGAGTTCAGGGCCGCCAAGGACTTCTTCCGCAAGGCCAAGGCACAGAAACCATCGACCCAGCAGGTCCTCGACCAGATCAAACAGCTGGACAAGTATATCACCCGCATGCCGGGTTGAATCTCCTTGTGAAACAGGAACCTAAGAAGGTATAGTCTGGACGGCGTCCGTGCCATTCACATGCCCGAAAAGCTCCTCCACCTTACGCCGGCGGAATGCGAAGATGCCTTCCAGCTGCCGACGTATGAAGAGCCTGACAGCGAGGTCTCCCAGAGGTCCCATAGGTGCCTTGTAATGGATCAGGTCGGTCATCTCGACACCGCCCGCCACCGCACGGAAATGGTGCTGATGGTGCCATAGCGCATAGGGGCCGAAGCGCTGCTCGTCGACGAAGAAGCGTTTGGGCTGCACATGCGTGATCTCCGTCATCCAGAACATCGGTATGCCGAGTAATGGCTTGACATTATAGGTCATCACCTGTCCGGCATACATCTCGTCTCCGAAAAGTTGGTTGGTGAAGCGCAGGTTGAGGTATTCTGGGGTCATCACCGCGAGGTTCTTCGGGTGTGAGAAGAAGTCCCACGCCTCGTCGAGTGTGACGGGGAGGGTCTGTACCTGCTTCAGGACGTGCACTGCCATCTCGTATGCGGTTTGCTGGCAGATAAACCGGTGGGAGGGGATATTGTTGTCTTTTTTGGCTGACCGGCCTCGGGGCTCGGTCGGATTCGCGAATTTTGCCAAAATGGGATTGTCCAGGCCGCACACATACCGACTACTCGCAGCCCTGCTCTACGCCGTCATCCTCGCATCCTGCGGACAGCCCATGCCGCCCACCGGCGGCCCCAGGGACTCCCTGCCGCCCGTGCTCCTGAAAGCCGAGCCGGGCGACTCGAGCACCCGTTTCCAGGGCAACCGCATCACGCTCACCTTCGATGAATACATCCAGCTCGACAACCCTTTCGAGAAACTCGTCTATTCGCCCGTCCCGAAGGTGAAGCCCGAAGCCGAGGGACGGCTCAAGAACGTC
Source organism: Chitinophagia bacterium (assembly GCA_010027295.1). GTDB lineage: Bacteria > Bacteroidota > Bacteroidia > Chitinophagales > Chitinophagaceae > Pollutibacter. The sequence continues at coordinate 4,755 of RGVM01000174.1, read as the reverse complement.
GTCATCCGCATAAAGGACACCCTGGAGGAGAATACCACTTACAGCATCGACTTCGACGATGCCATCCGGGACATCAACGAGAACAACCCGCTCCGGGGCTTCCGATACGTCTTCTCCACAGGTCAGCAGATCGACACGGACAGTCTTGTCGGCAGGGTCTTCTACGCCGAATCCGGCAAGACCGACAGTCTCCTGCAGGTCATCCTCCACCCTTCCGAGAAGGATTCCGCCGTCGCCAAACGGAGGCCCCGGTACGCCACGCGCACCCGTGCCGATGGGAGCTTCGCCTTCCGCTTTCTCGCACCCGGCAGCTATCACGTCTTCGCCCTCAAGGACGCCGACGGGGGCCTCAAGTATGACCAGGAGAGCGAAACCTTCGGCTTCCTCGACAGCAGCATACGCACCAACGGCGATCCCGTCACCCTGCTCGCCTTCGTCGCAGAGGCCGAGAAACCCCGCAAACCAACCGGAGGAGGCGCACAACCCGCCGCCCGCAACCGTGAGGACAGGCGGCTGCGCTTCTCCACCAACCTCGAAGGCGACCGACAGGACCTGCTGGGCGACCTCGTCCTCCAGTTCGAAAACAGACTGGTATCGCTCGACACCGCACGCTTCGCACTCACCGACACATCCTACCGGCCGCTGACAGGCTACCGGCTCGAACTCGACAGCACCGCAAGGAAGCTCACCCTCTCTCACCGATGGACGCCGGGGACCCGTTACCGGATCATCACCCGAAAAGACTTCGCCCGCGACACGCTCGGCTTCCAGACCCTGCGCAACGACACCCTGCGCTTCGAGACCAAGCGCGAGACGGACTACGGCAACCTCTCCATCCGCGTCACAGGCCTCGACACCACACTGCACCCCGTCCTGCTGATTTACAAGGAAGAGACCCTGGAAAAGGCACAACCCCTCAGCCTCACCCGTTACCGATTCCCGCTCTTCCGACCCGGTGAGTTCGGCATCCGGATCCTCTACGACAGGAACCGTAACGGACGTTGGGACACGGGCGACTACTGGCGGCGCCTCCAGCCCGAAAGGGTCGTCCTGCGCAAGCAGAAACTCAACATCCGGGCCGGATGGGATAACGAACTCGAGATCAACCTCACAGAGAAAGCCAACTGACACCGACCATGCAGTTCCCATCCGAACTCCTCGAATCGGCAGTGAACGCCTTCAGCCGACTGCCCGGCATCGGACGAAAGACGGCCCTTCGGCTGGTACTGCACCTGCTGAAACAGGACGAGTCAGAGGTCCGTGCATTCAGCGAGACCATCGCACGCGCGCGCACCGATATCCGCTTCTGCCGCAACTGCCACAACATTTCCGACGCCGATACCTGCACCATCTGCACCAGCCCGCTCCGGCGGCAGGAGATCGTCTGCGTGGTCGAGAACATCCGCGACGTCATAGCCATCGAAAGCACCCAGCAGTACAACGGCACCTACCACATACTCGGCGGAGTCATCTCACCGCTCGACGGCGTAGGCCCGGAACAGCTCCACATCGAAGACCTCCTGCAGCGTGTCCGGAACGGCCGCATCGAGGAACTGGTCTTCGCCCTCAGCCCCACCATTCAGGGCGACACCACCATCTACTACATCCAAAAAAGGCTCTCCGACACGGAACTTCGCATCACCACCATCGCCCGGGGCGTGGCCTTCGGCGGCGAACTCGAATTCGCCGACGAGCTCACGCTGGCCAGGAGCCTTCAGAACCGAATGCCCGTAGACACGTACGTCATGCGCTAGGACTTTGATTTACGCCGCAAGCAGAGTATTTTTGCAGCATACAGGCAGGCGGATTTGTTTATTGTTCGGCCTGCACCGCCCAAACGCGGAGAAAACGGAACTAATAAACGGATGACGGGTGACGCGCCCGCTCCATCCGCCGGTTCCCGCATCTGCGGCGATCACATCACACCTGAACCGGCACAGCCCATGACGACGAACATTCAAGAAGCCCTTCAGCACAGGATCCTGGTGATCGACGGAGCCATGGGCACCATGATCCAGCGATGCAAGCTCGAGGAGTCGGACTACCGTGGAGAGAGATTCACCGACTGGCCCTCCGACCTCAAGGGCAACAACGACCTGCTCTGCATCACTCGCCCGGACATCAGCAGCAGCAGCAGCAGCAGCAATATTGCGCACCCTGACAGGCGCCCCCAGGCCGTCTCACTGGCCGACTACGGGATGTCTGCGCTGGCCCTCGAACTCAACCTGGCGGCGGCAGCCTGCGCCCGCCGTGCCGTCGATACCTACCGGCAGCGCCACCCCGGCAGAAAACCGGGGGAAGGACCATGGGTCGCCGGCGCCATCGGTCCGATGAACAAGACACTCTCCCTATCCCCCGACGTCAACAACCCCGGCTTCCGCTCGATCAGCTTCGACGAAGTCGCCGACGCATATCGCGAACAGGTGCACGGACTCGTGGAGGGCGGCGTCGACATCCTCCTCATCGAGACCATCTTCGACACCCTCAATGCCAAGGCCGCCATCTACGCCATCAGCCGCTACTTCCGCGAAACAGGCCGGCCCGAACTTCCGCTCATGATAAGCGGCACCATCACCGACGCCTCCGGACGCACATTGAGCGGGCAGACGCTCGAGGCCTTCTGGACATCTGTCGAACATGCCACACCCCTCAGCATCGGCCTCAACTGCGCCCTCGGCGCAGACCAGATGCGGGCCCACATCGAAGAACTCTCCGCCATCGCCACCTGCTACACCTCCGCCTACCCCAACGCCGGTCTGCCCAACGCCATGGGAGAATACGACGAAACGCCCGAGCAGACTGCCCACCATATTGAGGAATGGGCCCGCTCCGGATTCGTCAATATCGTCGGAGGCTGCTGCGGCACCACGCCCGACCATATCCGGCATATCGCCGACCATGTCCGCACGCTCAGGCCCAGGGAACGGCCCCAGGTCGAAACCACGACGATCACCTGAAGAGTCGCGACCCCAACACCGAAACCCCAGCGGACGACAGATCACCTACACGACACACCCAGATGAACGTCATAAAACCCTACCTGCGACTTTCCGGACTCGAGCCCCTCGTCATTCGGCCCGAGACCAACTTCGTCAACGTCGGCGAACGCACCAACGTCACCGGCTCCCGCAAGTTCGCCAAGCTCATCCGCGAAGGACTCTACGAGGAGGCCCTTGGCATCGCCCGCCAACAGGTGGAAGGCGGCGCACAGGTCATCGACGTCAACATGGACGACGCCCTCCTCGACGGAGAGAAAGCCATGGTCACCTTCCTCAACCAGCTGCAGTCGGAGCCCGACATCGCCCGTATTCCCGTGATGATCGACTCCTCCAAGTTCCACATTATCGAGGCGGGCCTGAAATGCGTGCAGGGCAAGTGCATTGTCAACTCAATCTCCCTCAAGGAGGGCGAGGCGGCATTCATCGAGCATGCCCATGTATGCCGCAGCTACGGTGCCGCCGTCATCGTCATGGCCTTCGACGAACAGGGGCAGGCGGATGACATAGCCAGGCGCTTGTCCATCGCCGAGAGGGCATACCGGATCCTCACGAAGGAAGTGGGCTTCCCTCCCCAGGACATCATCTTCGACCTAAACATCTTTGCCGTCGCCACCGGCCTCGAAGAACACAACAACTACGCTGTCGACTTCATCGAGGCCACCCGCGCCATCAAGGCACGCTACCCGCTCGTCAAGATCAGCGGCGGCGTCAGCAACCTCTCCTTCTCCTTTCGGGGCAACGACCACGTCCGCGAGGCCATGCACTCCGTCTTCCTCTACCATGCCATCCGGGCAGGCATGGACATGGGCATCGTCAACGCCGGACAGCTGGTCATTTACGACGAGATAGAGCCCGAACTGCGCCGCCTCTGCGAGGATGTGATCCTCAACCGCAACAACCAGGGCAACGAGGCCACCGACCGCCTCATCGCCTTCGCTGAACAGGTAAAGTCCAAGGGCAAGGTTCAGGAACGCGACGAGGCTTGGCGCAAGGGCACCGTCCAGGAACGCCTCCGCCACGCCCTCATTCACGGCATCACCGAATACGTCGAGGCCGACACCGAGGAGGCGCGACTCGCATATCCCCGGCCGCTCGACGTCATCGAAGGTCCGCTGATGGACGGCATGCAGACCGTGGGCGACCTCTTCGGCGCCGGAAAGATGTTCCTACCCCAGGTCGTCAAGAGCGCCCGCGTGATGAAGAAGAGCGTCGCCGTACTGACCCCGTTCATAGAGGCAGAAAAGGCGGAAGCCAGCTCCGCCGGCAGGATCCTCCTCGCCACCGTCAAAGGCGATGTGCACGACATCGGCAAGAACATCGTAGGCGTCGTGCTCCGATGCAACGGCTACGAGGTAATCGACATGGGTGTCATGGTGCCCGCCGACCGCATCCTCGACGAAGCCCAGAAACTCCAGGTCGACATCCTCGGACTCAGCGGCCTCATCACACCCTCGCTCGACGAAATGGTCCACATCGCCCGCGAGATGAAACGCCGGGGCATGACCCAACCCCTCCTCATCGGCGGCGCCACCACCTCGCGCATGCATACGGCCGTCAAGATAGACCGCGAATACGACCACGGCGTCGTGCACGTACTCGACGCCTCGCGCAGCGTGACCGTCGCCGGCAGCCTCCTCAACCGCGACAACCGCGCACCCTTCCTCCAAAACCTCTCCCGCGAGTATGAAAAGCTCCGGCAGGACTTCGAGGCGAAACGCACCGTCAAACAGCAGCTCCCCTACGAACAGGCAGTGGA
>RGVM01000173.1 GCA_010027295.1 Chitinophagia bacterium | reverse complement strand
CCGCAACAGCACCGACCGAATCCTGCGCAACTTCTCCTTCGACAGCCATGTCTTCGAATGGAGCCTGGGAATCAGGTTGAACCTGCTATCCTCAGACAGGAGTCTTGTGGTGCCCTACCTGCATGCCTCGGCGGCCTTCTACCGCGTGGCGCCCTGGATGAGTGATTCCACCGGGAACATCGTGTACCTCTATCCCGTGCATACCCAGGGCAACGGACTACCCCAGTTCCCCGACCTGCCCGAGGACCGATTGATCAAGTACTGCTTCCCGGTAGGGGGAGGCATCGCCTTCACCCTCACCCACAGGCTCAGCCTCGATCTGGAGGGCAGCCTGCGCTATACTTTTGACGACCGTATGGACGATGTCGGCGGGTATTTCCCCGACCTCGCCCTCTTGAAGGCCTCGGGAAAGGCCCGTGCCGACCTGACCTACCGGACCGCCGAAATCCAGGAAGGGGACATGTCGTACCCTCAGGCCGGCACCCCGCGCGGGAACCCGAAGTCGAACGACTGGTACTCCTCCCTGCAGGTACGGCTCCGACTTAAACTCTTCAGCCGGGAGGACCCCACCCGGCGTCGCCGCACCCTGCTGGGGAGCGACATGTGGATGTATTGAGCCCATTTCCCCGTTTCCCTACCTTCGAGGCCCTAAAATCTTGACGCATTGGCCTAGGTTACATAGTTTTACGAGCTTACCAACTTGCAAAGGCCATGAAGTTTGCCATACCTCTGATGACATCCCTTGTGTTGTGCCTCGGCGTCCGGAGCCAGTCATGGAGACCTTTCGTGACGGTCGGTGCCAGCCAGTACATCGGTGACATCCCCGACCAATCCGTTGCCTCGCTGGCCCGCGGCCTCGTCGGCGCCGGCCTCCAGTATCGCTCCCAGGGCCGGTTCCGGCTCAACCTGGAGGGCGTCCTCACGCAGCTCAAGGCGTCCGATGCCGGCACGTCCAATGCCTCGCGCAACCTTTCCTTCACAACCTGGCTCACAGAAGCCTCCCTCACGGGTCGCATCGACCTGGTGAAAAAGCCTGGCGCGCGTGTGGTTCCCTACCTCTCCGGTGGCGTCGCCATGTTCTATGTGAACCCATGGGCGACGAGCCCCTCGGGCAAACGGGTGTCGCTATATAGTCTGTCAACAGAAGGGCAGGGTATCGGGTCGGGTCCTGCCGTGCCTTCGAATTTGAATGTGTCCATACCTTTTGGCGGGGGCTTCGACCTGGCCCTGGGCAAGACGCTGCGGGTGGACGTCGAGTGGATCCTGCGCAAGACCTTCACCGACCATATCGACGATGTGGGTGGCAACTATCCCGACCGGCAGTCCCTGCTGGCGGCCAAGGGTCCGGAAGCCGTGGCCATGTCATGGCGGGGCAGCGGAGCCTTCCCCAGGGCCGGCACTGCCCGGGGCAATCTTGCAGACAAGGATTGGTATGCGGCCGTGCAAATGCGTTTCAGGGTGCAAGGGAAGCGTGCCAAGAAGGATAAAACGCCCCGCGCGCTGTCTTCCAGGGAGCGGAAGAGCGATGTTAAAGAATCGAAACCGGTTGTCAGGGAGGAGAAGCCCGACCGAAAGGAGCCAACTGTCCCCGCCGAGGAGCCGGTAGCCGAGAAGAAGGCCAAGACCTCGAAGAAGAAGCAGCGGTCCGACAAGGACGGCGACGGTGTTCCGGACGATATCGACAACTGTCCGGAAGTGGTGGGCACGGCGCGCCGCAACGGCTGCCCTGTTCCCGACACCGATATGGACGGGGTGAACGACGACGAGGATATCTGTCCCTCACAGCCCGGCTCGAAGGAGGACAGGGGTTGTCCGCCGCTGGACCGTGATCGGGACGGCATTCCCGACAATCGCGACAAATGTCCCGACCTGGCCGGTACGGCCCGTTATTTCGGATGTCCGATACCCGATGCCGACAAGGACGGCGTGAGCGATGAAGAGGACAAGTGTCCGGATCTCCCCGGGAAGCGCGAGCTGTTGGGATGTCCTGTCGCCGACCAGGACAGTGACGGTGTCGAGGACCGGTTCGACCGTTGCGTGACGGTGCCGGGCATCGACACGCTGAACGGCTGTCCCTTGTTGCCCATCCAGGCATCGCGTGTCGGCTTCATGCTCGGCACTTCGACCCTGACGGCCTCGGCCCGTCTGACGCTCGACACGCTGGCGCGCTGGTTGATGGATGTCCGTCCGCAGCTGCAGATCGTGATTGAGTCGCATGTGGATGCGGGCAAGGGTCCGCTCGCCGCGAAGCAGCTCTCGGAGGCCCGTGCGATGGCCGTGTACGTGTACCTCTTCAACAAACGGGTGCCTATTTCGCGGATGCAGGCCGTGGGCATCGGCTCGGAACAGCCGGTGGCCGACAACCGCACGCAGCAGGGCCGCGCACGCAACAACCGCGTCGAATTCAGGCTCTCGGAATAGAGGGCGGGATACCCCGCGAATGAGCATGATCTTCTGGAACCCCGGTTCGTCGACAAGGCGGACCGGGGTTCTGCGTGTAGGGAGGGCGAGTGTTTGGAGCTGCCAGGCACGGCTGGCGGGTTCTCACGGAGAAAGGGCTGAGAGGGTTGCGGAAAGGGCAGGCTTTGAGCTCGCAGGCGTGGCTCTCCGCCTGCGGCGGATGCCACGCGGACCGCTCTTGCTGTGCCACGCGGAACCGCTCTTGCTGTGCCACGCGGAACCTATGGCGGCTGCCACGCGGAACCGATGGAGGTGTCACGCAGAACCGATGAGGCGAGCCTCACGGTTCATTTTGCACGAGCTCTGGCGAACCGATGGGTTGCGTCAGATGAAAGCGATGGGGTTGTGAAGGTGAGCTGGCGGGGCTAAAAGCTATCCCCGTGGCACCGTCTCGGATGCCACGCGGACCGCTCTTTCTGTGCCACGCGGAACCTATGGCGGGTGTATCGCGGAACCCTCTTGCTGAGTCACGCGGAGATCGTGGATCGTACCATGACGACCCGCTTTTTTCTCACAAGACTGTTTTCCATTAGTATGTTTATAAAAATGTTATATTTTACATATTTATATAACAAAAAGTGTATAAATAGATCAGTAATTGTCATATATTCGTTCCAAACCTTGGCTTTTGGAACGTGACATCTATCGCTCCCTGCTGAAGTGGAAGCGCTCGGAAGGCAGGAAACCATTGATCCTAAGAGGGGCCCGACAGGTGGGAAAGACCTGGCTAATGAAGGAGTTTGGACGGAGGGAGTTCGAGAGAACGGCATACTTCGACTTCGAGCGGACAAGGGAGCTTCATTCGGTGTTCAGCAAGGGTTTCGACATCGGCCGCATCCTTTCATCGTTGAACATATTGGCCGGCTTTGAGATACGCCCGGAGACAACCCTCATCGTGCTGGACGAGATACAGGCCTGTCCGGATGCCGTTACCTCGCTGAAGTATTTCCGGGAGGCTGTTCCTTCCCAAGCCGTGGTCGCGGCCGGATCCCTGTTGGGGGTGGCCATGCATCGGGACTTCTCGTTTCCTGTCGGCAACGTTGATTTCATGACGCTCCACCCGTTGGGATTCTCGGAGTTCCTGCGAGCGGTAGGTGATACCGCCTCCATCCAGGTGTTGGAGAAGGCAGACCCGGCGCTTGCGGAAACCTTTCACGACACCCTGGTGGAATCGCTCAAGCGCTACCTCTTCATCGGCGGCATGCCGGAGGCGGTGTCCGACTTCTCGGTCCATCGCCGATTCGAAAGGGTACGCGATATCCAGGAATCCATCCTCACCGCATACGAGAACGACTTCTCCAAACACGCCCCTGCATCCGCCCTGCCCCGTATCCGGATGGTATGGCGTTCCATTGTGGGACAGCTCGCCAAGGAGAACGCCAAGTTCATCTACAGCCTCATGCGGACAGGCGCCCGTGCGAAGGAGTTCGAACTCGCCCTCGAATGGCTGAAGGACGCTGGCCTGATTCACAAGGTTCATAGGATATCTAAACCCGGACTTCCCATCCAGGCCTATGCCGACTGGTCGGATTTCAAAGTGTATCTCAACGACACGGGGCTGCTCTGCGCCTTGGGGGATATCCCCGCTGGCGTGCTGCTTCGAGACAACGACCTGTTCACGGAATTCAAGGGAAGGCTGACGGAGCAGTTCGTCCTGCAGCAGTTGGTTTGCGAGTCCGTTCAACCTTTCTATTGGAGTCCGGATACGGGTATCTCGGAAGTCGATTTCGTCATGCAGGCGGGCGAACGTGTCATTCCCATCGAAGTCAAGTCGGCCTTGAACCTGAAGTCCAAAAGCCTACGGGTGTATCACGACAAATATCATCCCATCCGATGCATCCGCACGTCACTGGCCGGCTATCAGCAGCAGGACTGGATGGAGAACATACCCTTGTACGGCTTCCAGGACTGGCTGAAACGATACCCGCCTACCTGCTGACCTCGCCCTCTACAACCGAGACAAGGGCCGGAGTCAATCCGACGTATGGACTTGTCTCAATCCACCTGTCCTTCAGCGATGGAGGCAGATCATGGAGGGTCTTGTCATCATCGATGATCAGAAAGGGTTCTTCCTGCCTGTTGACATGAAACCAGTCCTGCAGCTCCTCCCGACGGTTTCTATTCGATGGATGCACGGGGAGGAGTTCTATGCTTTCCAGCGGTAACCCGCGGTGCAGGAATATGTGTTTCCACTGTTCGACAGTGAACCGGGTCCTGTGGGATGTGGTGAGGACGACCGTGTCACCAGAGCGGACGATCTCAGCCAGTGCCAGTACCGCCTTGGTGCTGAAGGCAGGGAACCCATCTTCCCATAGAACTGGCTTTTCCCAGCCCCTGGCCGGAACCATGACTCCGTCTATGTCAAGTAAGATGCGCACCACGCAAAGTTATATTTTCGAAAGCAATTCTAACAGTTCCACCAACGTCATTCGGTTGAATGCGGCGTCTTGTTCATTCAACATCCTGATTTTTTGCAAGGTATCCCAATCCTCCTCATCGATGATCATTTCGTCCCACCTGGTTTTCAAATGGTTGTTCGATAACACACCCGGATAACAGTCGATGGATGCACCTGCCAATCTCGAAGCAATGAATCTGTGATGACCGTCGCATATGAAACCGTCATGGACTTTGATGCCTGAAAAGGCAGTGCCTGCACGCATTTTGTTGTATAGCCGTTGAACTACGGGAAGGCAGATTCTCTGCTGGGTGGGGTGTGGTGAATCGGGCTCTGTCAATGCGTATCGTCTTATCATATCCACAGTGATGATGTTCATTGTCTATTCAGCTTGAATCATCTTATGACTCCAAGGAGTCGATAAGATATATGCGAATGTCGAAAGCCCTTAAAATGAAAAAAAGGGGGAATCAACCATCTGACACGTTGTTTCCCACATCCCGGAAAGTAATAAAGAGAAATGTGCAAGACGAATGCCTCCGCCGGAAATGGGTAACCAGGTCGCGAAAGCATGTCAACGGGAGCGCCTGAGATTGAGGCGCGGCTGGCGGGTTCTCACCGAGAAAGGTCAGATCTTGTTGCGTGAGAGGACAGGCTTTGAGCTCGCAGGCGTGGCTCTACGCCAAAGGCGCATGCCACGCGGTACACTTTTTATGTGCTTCCGGGAATCAGTCTGACAGCAGGGTATTCTCGCCGAGCACCGTTCCCACGATCCTGCCTTTCAGCATCTGACCGAGGAGGGGTGTGTTGGTGGATCTGGAGCGGAGCCTCTCTTTGGAGAGCTGATATTCCTCGTCGGGCAGAATCAGAGTCAGGTCGGCGGGGGTGTCGGGCAGGATGCCGTTATCGGGCAGTCCGAATACCTGTCGGGGCTTACGGCTCAGGAGGAGGACGATGGCTTCCGTGTCGATGTCGAGGGAGCGGAGGGCGCCGAAGCAGCTTTCGAGGCCGATCATGCCGGGGCGGGCGTATTCGAACTCACACTGTTTGTGGTCGATATGCTGTGGGAGGTGGTGGGAGCTGATGATATCGACCTCTCCGTTCTGGAGGGCCTGTCGGAGGGCATCGCGGTCGCTGCGGGTGCGCAGGGGCGGGTGGAATTTCAGGTTCGTGTCGTAGTCCGACAGGTCTTCGTCGCAGAAGAGCAGGTGTTGCGGGGTGACGGCGCAGGTGACGTCGACGCCCTGGCGGCGGGCTTCCGCGACGGCTGTGAGCGAGGAGGGGAGGGTGAGGCCGGAGAGGTGCAGTCGGGAGGCGGCGTAGCGGCAGAGGGCGATGTCGCGGGAGACGG
>RGVM01000172.1 GCA_010027295.1 Chitinophagia bacterium | reverse complement strand
GTGTCGAGGTTGGCGGTGGGCTCGTCGGCCAGCACGAATCGGGGCTTGGCGGCCAGCGCCCTCGCCACGGCGATGCGCTGCTGCTGCCCGCCGGAGAGTTCTGAGGGTCGCTTGCCGGCCTTGTCGGACAAGCCCACCTGTGCCAGGAGTTCCGCCACACGCGACCGGCGCTCCGCGGCCTGCCGCTTCTGCAACAACAGGATGAACTCGACGTTCTCGCGGGCGGTGAGGACGGGGATGAGATTGTAGGCCTGGAACACGAAGCCTATGTGCCGGAGCCGGAACTCTATGAGTTCGCTGTCGCGCATGGCGGTGATGTTGGCCCCGTCGATGAGCACGTAACCGGCGTCGGGCCTGTCGAGTCCTCCGATCATGTTGAGCAGAGTCGTCTTCCCTGATCCCGACGGACCCCGTAGGGCCACGAACTCACCCCCGGCGATGTGCAGGTGCACGTGGTCGAGCGCATGCACGGGCACTGTGTCGGCATCGTAGGTTCGGACCAGGTCGTGGGCGTCGATGACTGTCTCCATATATTTCTTTTTCCCGGACATTTTTCACTCATGCGCGCATGGCATCCGCGGGGTCGAGGCTGAACGCCCTCCTCGCCGGCAGCAGTGCCGCCAGGAGGGCCGTGAGGGCCACCAGCAGCACGATGCGCCACAGGTCGCCGTGCCCCAGTTGAGGAAACACCCGAGTCTCCCAGCCGAAGCTCTCCAGCACGCGCGAGAAGACGGTGAAGTCGATGCCCTTCCTGCTGGTGAGGGCGACAGTGGCAAGGGCTGCCACGATGCCTGCGGGACAGCCGGCCATCACGAGCAGGAAGGTCTCGATGAGCACCATGCCGAAGACACGGCCGCGCGCCATCCCCAACGCCAGGAGCATGCCGATCTCGCGGGTGCGCTCCAGCACAGCCATCAGCATCGTGTTGACGATGCCGAAGCCGAGGGAAAGGAGGATAACACCCATAAAAACATACAGCATGCCGCCGGTGGTGGCCACCAGCACCTGCATCTCAGGCGCCAGGTCCTTCCACGCCTTCACCTCCCATTGCGGGAAGTCAGCGGAAAGATGTGTGGAGAGGCTGTCAGCTGCCTCGTCGCGCTGCAGCAGCACGGCCAGCTCGTTGACCGAGTCGGCCATGGAGCAGAGCGCTGCGGCGTCGGGGATGCGGATGAAGAGGTTGGCCTCGTCGTATGGCGTGTTGGGCGTCCGGTATATGCCGGTGACGCGGAAGGCGGCGCTGGCGAGGCCGCCCTGCCGGTCGCTCACCGTCAGCACAAGCTTGCGGTGCAGCGTCAGCCGGAGCCGACGGGCCAGGCGCTGTCCTACGATCACCTCCTGACGTCCGCCGGCCGTGAAATAGGCGCCCTCGGCCACCTTGGCGTCCAGCCGGGTGAGGCGCGCCTCCAGGGCGGGGTCCACTCCGTTGATCACGGCACCGGCGCTGCCCGCCGCGGTCGAGACCATGCCGTGTGCCACGATGCGGGGGGCAGCCACCAGGACGCCGGGGTCGTTCCGGAGGACGTCCAGGATGCCGTAGGCGTCGCCGAGGTGGTAGCGCAGGTCATGGTCGTCGGAGAAGCGCGGGTGATGGATCTGAAGGTGCGATACCTCCCTGTCGATGGCACTGCGGATCCGCTGGCGGATCATGCCGTTGTAGAAGGCGATGAGGAAGATGCCGGCCCATAGTCCTATGCCCACGGATGCGATGATCACGAGACTCCGCGACCGGTTCCTCCAGATATTCCTCCATGCGACCCTCAAAAGCATTAGTAATATTTGTATTTATTTTCTTTTCCGGCTCGCCTCATCGCCGCATGTCGGACACCGGGTCGATGCGCATGGCCTTCCAGGCCGGGTAGAGGCCTGTCACGACCGCAATCGCCAGCACGATGGCCGACTGCCGAAGGAAGATTGCGGGATCTGTGATAGTGGGCATCACCGGCTCGAAGCCCCATTGCTCGAAGGCGCGGGCCCCCTCCCCTACGAAACGGATAGGATGCCGCTCGGCAAATAGCACCAGCGGCAGGGATAGGGCCATGCCCGCAAATACGCCCGTCAGGGAGATGAGCAGCGACTCGGCCATAAGCATCTTGGCTACCCTTCCCCTACGCATCCCGATGGCCACCAGCATCCCGAATTCCTGCTTTCGCTCCGCCGTCATCATCAGCAGCGTGCTGAAGATGCCGAAGGCGATGATCAGGTACAGCACCCCCGTCCAGACATAGAATCCGATGGCGTCGGAACGGATGTGCTGGTCGATCTCGGGCATCATCTCCTGCCATGACATGAGCTCGTAACGCTCGTCGACGACAGGTGAAAGTGACGCCATCATCGCACCGAGCCGGCCTGGATCCTCGATGTCGATGGCCAGGGAGGTGAGCAGTCCATCGCTCCCCAGCAGGACGCGCGCCTCCTCCAGCGTGAGATAGACCATCGAGGCGTCTAGTTGTGGGGCACGGAAGGAGACGATGCCGGCGACCGGATAGCGGCCCGCGGCGATACCGCCATGGTAGCCCTGTCCCAGCAGTACAAGCGTATCCCCCACGTCGATGCCGAGGCGCCTCGCCAGCCCGGCCGCCAGGAGGACCGACGCAGAGCCGTCCCGGAGATAGCGCCCACGCACCACGCGGGAGGCGAGCCGCGTCATGGCGTCCTCCGCGCTCGGCGATATGCCGGTGACGCGGCAACCGCGGGTGATCTCACCGGCCGAGGCGAGGGCGTAGCATTCGAGTCGCGGCACGAGCCCCCTTACGCCCGGGACGGCGAGGATGGCGGCTGAGAGGCTGTCATCCTCCGGGAACGCGTTGTCGATGACGGGCTCGTCCCAGTAGCCGCGCGCATGCACCTGCGCATATCCCGAATGGAAGCCCACGACATTGCGCACCAGCCGGTCGAAGGTCCCCTGCTGCAGCGACTGCATGAAGACCGCGAGGACGACGGCGAACACCACCGAGGCAGCCGTGATGAGCGTGCGGCGCGGGTTGCGCCATAGGTTCCGCCAGGTGAGCCGGAGTATCATTGCACCTTGGGCATCTGCTGTGTGGTGAAGAACTGTGGCGGGAGTGGCGGGTCGAAGACGAGGTCCAGATAGGTCATCACGGTCCTGTGGCCCTACTTGTCGGCCGGAACCATCTCGACGCGGCCGGGCAGCAGCCGTCCCCCCAGCATCCTCACGTCGGAGGCCATCAGGGTGTTGGCCAGCCCCCCCGCCTCGTCGTAGTACTCGGTGCGCAGCATCAGCAGGTCGCGCTTGTCCACCCACATCACGAGCCGACCCCAGACGACCGATGCCTCGGGCTTCGGCGTGAGCCGGATGCGGTGGCAGAGCCTTCCCCCGACGCTGTCCTCCCCTTCCAGCCGATGCTCGTAGTCCTCGACGATGGACGCCTCTTTGACAAGGTCGTCGTTGGTGAAGTCGGTGCCCATCCACGACTGCCCCATCATCGAAGGCGGGAGCTTGATGTTCCGCTCGATGGATGGGATCCAGTTCCAGACCTCCCGGCCTCGCCGGAGGAAAACGATGCCCTTGTCCTTGGCCGGTGCGGTGACCAGTATGAGGGTCAGGTCGTTACCCTGCGTCCAGGCCTTGACGGCCATCTCCCGCTTCCAGGTGGGCCGCACCGTCGTGATGGTCAGCCGCGAGGCGGAGGATCCCCCGCGCGTACGGGCCTCCGCCCGGCGGACGATATCCTTCGCATCCTGACCCCATGCCTGGGCCGCGACCCAGATGAAAACAAAGAATATCGTTGTATGCAATCCCGCCGTTTCGGGAAAGGTAGCGGTCGCCACGCCACCCGGACTATGACTGTAGTCATATCATCAGACACAACGGGGAAACCCTCCAAAACCACCCCCGGTTCTGAGGACATATAAGGGTTTTGAGAACCGGTACGGGTTCTGGAAACCGGGGGGAGTTCTCAAAACCACCCCCGGTTCTGAGGACATACGGGGGTTTGAGAACCAGGTGGGGTTCCCTCCATCTATCTTTTTGCAAATACCCTTGGAGAGTACCCCCACCCTCGGAGGGTGTATTCAGGGAGTCTTGAAATCCAAATCCTGCCTGGGTTGCCAAACCCAAATCAGATTCTCAAATCCCAGGGAGGTTCTGATTACCGGAGGAAGTTCTGAGGAAAACCGGGGGTTTGGGGGATAGGCGGGGCTGTGAGCAGGCGGAAAGGCTACCAGGCCTTTTCGGCCGATTTCCGCTTTCCGAGCTGGAAGACGCGGGACAGGTTGAAGCCGAACCGGATGTCGCCGTTGGTCCATTTGCCGGTCGTCTCGGTCACGAAGGCCCGCTCGTTCATGCCTACCGCGTTGGAGACATGGAGCTGGAAGACATGGCCGCCCGTCTCGATGTCCATGCCGAGGGACAGCGGATGCGTGTTCTGTCCTGCGACGATGCCGTTGAAGAGGTGGTGATAGTCCCAGGTGAGGGCGATACGCTTCGTGACCTTGTAGCGGCCACCGATGCCGAGGGCCACGACGTCGTTGGGCTGCGAGGCCAGCGGCACCAGGTTGTTATGCACCAGCGTGGGGGCGACCTGCAGGGTGAAGGCCTCGTTGAACTTGCGCCCTACGATTGCCTGGTAATAGTAGGCCAGGCGCGAGGAGAAGTAGTTCCGGATGCTGGGGTTCGCCCATGGGAGGGTGTTGAGGGTGACGCCGGCGACCAGGGCGACGGTGACGGGCGAACCGCCCTCCACGGACTGCTGGATGGGAGCATACTTCACGAAGCCGTCGACCTCCTTGCGATAGGTACTCCGTCCCACACCGAGCATCAGGTTCCGGGTGATGCCGAAGTCGAAGCCCATCCGCATGCTGGCCTGGTCGAGACCGAAGAAATTGCTATAGCCCTGGTTGATGAGACCGAAGCGGTGGAGGATGCGGAAGTCCATCAAACCGGGTGCGAGGAACTCCATCGAATGGCCGTTGATGACGCGGGAGGATTTGAAGGCCGACTTCACATATTCCTTCTGCTGCTTTGCATCTTTCTCGACGAGCGAAAGCAGGTCGTCCGTCTGCTGGGCACAGACGGAAGATGAGATGGCGAGGAAAAGAATGAAAGCGGATAGGCGCTGGGGGGAGTGCATGGGTGACGTGTTTGATAGGTGTCACTGCCTGAGTGGCTCGAGGGTGCAATCTACGGTCACTTTGGCGACCGTGGCGAGTTTGTCGGCGACGAGCCTCGGGATCTCGATCGCATGGTCGGCGAGGGGTACGTTGAAAGTCGACTTCGCCGCGACTTTGCCACCTCCCACGACGATCTGTCCGTCGGTCGTCACCTCTTTCGTCACCCCGTGAATGGTGAGGTTGCCCTTGACCCGCACCTTGTAGGCGCCGTCCTTTCCATAGTTCACGGAGGCGTTATCGACGACAGTGCCGCGGAACTCGGCCTTGGGGAACTTCGCACTCTCCATGTAGTTCTCGTTGAAGTGCTCCTCCATGAGGGCCGCCTTGAACTGGAAGCCCTTGACGAGTGCGGAGAACTGGAGGGCGCCCGTCTTCGTGTCGAGGACGCAGACGACGGTCGAATGGTTCCCTGCGACCTCCTCGGGAGAGCCCTGGGTAGTGGCGTCGAAGCGGATGCGGCCCGACTTGGTGAACCAGCGGTCCTGAGCGTCCGTGAAGGAGGGAAGTAGGAGCAGGGAGAGGAACAGGGTGGTGAGGGTCCGCATGTGCATGTTTTTTTTACGGTTTGGGGGATAGGATGACGCTGCGGTCGAACAGTATGTCGGCACCGAGGCCCATGTCATCGGGCTGGAAGCCGGTGCAGACGCCCTTCATACGGAGGGGAGTTCCGGGGGCGAGTCCTTGCAGGTCGGCCCGGAAGCTGCTGTCCAATTGAAAGCGCAGCGATATGGTGGAGCTCCCGTCTGTCAGTAAGATGACCGGCCGGGTGCTGTCAGATCGGTCGGTCGTCTTCAGGAGACCCTCGACGGCGAGCACATGCCCGGCATTGGCGGCGGTGGCCGACGGTTCATCCTTCGCGAATGCTGCGATGAGCGCGGCCGCCGTCACTGTCCTCTCCTCCTTTAGCTCGGCTCCCGCGGGTTTGGTCCGATGGAATTCTCGATAGGCATAGCCTGCTACTGCAGCTGCCAGCAGGACGAAAGCCAAGAGGACGTAAGGGATGCGGCTCCTTTTATTCCATTTCCAATTATTCATTTCCAGTGGTTCAGTTGTTCGGGGCCCCGGCGGCCACCCGGCGGCGCACAGGGAATGGACAGCGGATATGCA
>RGVM01000171.1 GCA_010027295.1 Chitinophagia bacterium | reverse complement strand
CGGCTTCGTGCGCATCTCCGCCCTGCGGAAGGAGAACCTGCAGGCCCTGCTCGACGCAATGCTCGTACTGCTGCCGGAGGGGGAGCCCTTCTTTCCAGAGGACGATCTGACCGACATGCCCACGCGCTTCTTCGTCGGGGAGATCGTCCGCGAAAAGATCTTCGAACTTCTGGAGGAGGAGATTCCCT
This sequence comes from Chitinophagia bacterium, assembly GCA_010027295.1. Lineage (GTDB taxonomy): Bacteria > Bacteroidota > Bacteroidia > Chitinophagales > Chitinophagaceae > Pollutibacter. The sequence continues at coordinate 6,081 of RGVM01000171.1, read as the reverse complement.
ACCAGTCGACGGTCTCCGTCGTGGCCTTTCGAGAGGGGCCGACTGTCGGCATCAAGGCCGAGATCGTGGTGCAGCGAGAGTCCCAGAAGGCCATCGTGATCGGGGAGGGCGGCCGCATGATCCGCGAGTTGGGCACGCGCGCGCGGCGCGACATAGAGGCCTTCCTGGGCCGGAAGGTCTTCCTCGAGCTGTTTGTGAAGGTCCGGCCGGGCTGGCGCGACAGCGATGCGCATCTCCGGGAGTACGGGTACCGTTGATGCGATGACGGACTTATTTTGCCCCCTGCCCTTTTTCCGTGACCTTTGCGCCCTCAGCACAATCTCCCCCTCCTATGCCCGGATTCACCGTAGCCATCGTTGGCAGGCCCAATGTGGGCAAGAGCACCCTCTTCAACCGGCTGATAGAGGAGCGCAAAGCCATTGTGGAAGATGTGCCCGGTGTCACTCGCGATCGTCAGTACGGCATCTGCGAATGGGCTGGCCACAGCTTCAACGTGATCGACACGGGCGGGTTCGTGGCCGGAGGCACAGAGGCTTTCGAGAAAGAGATACGCCAGCAGGTGCTGGTAGCGGTCCGCGAGGCCGATGCCGTCGTCTTTATGACGGATGCCGCCACCGGCATCACCGACCTCGACGGTTCCGTGGCCGATATGCTCCGGCGCTCGACAAAGCCTGTTTTCCTCGCCGTGAACAAGGTCGACAACCACGCTAGGCTGCTCGAGGCTTCTGAATTCCACAGCCTCGGTTTCGAGCACACCTATTTCCTATCGTCCATCTCCGGCAGCGGCACAGGCGAGCTGATGGACGCGATCGCGGCCCTCATCCCCGGAGGGCGCGAGGATGCCTCCGCCCCCGAGGGCATCCCCCGCATCGCCATCATCGGCCAGCCCAACGTAGGCAAGTCTTCCCTCCTCAACGCCCTGCTGGGGTCGGAACGTACCATCGTCAGCGACGTGGCCGGCACCACCCGCGACACCATCCACACCCATTATCGCCTTTTCCAGAAGGACTTCATTCTCATAGACACGGCCGGCATCCGGCGCAAGGCTCGCGTGGAGGAGGACATAGAGTTCTACTCCGTCATTCGTGCCGTAAAGGCCGTCGACGAGGCCGACGTCTGCCTCCTGCTCATCGATGCACAGAAGGGTATCGCACAGCAGGACCTCAACATCTTCTCCCTTGCCGCCAAGAAGGGCAAGGGCATCGTGCTCCTCGTCAACAAGTGGGACCTGGTGGAGCGCTCCACCAACACCGCGCGCGACTTCGAGAAAGGCCTTCGCGAACGGCTGGCACCCTTCCAGGACGTGCCTGTGGTCTTTATCTCCGCAAAGGAGAAAACCCGCATCCTGAAGGCCGTCGAAACGGCCCTGGACGTCTGTGAGAACCGGAAGCGGAAAGTGCCTACCTCCCGTCTGAACGAGGTCATGCTGAAGGCCATCGAGGCCTACCGGCCTCCGGTGGTGCGCGGCAACACCGTCAAAGTGAAGTACGTGACGCAGCTGCCGACGGTCGTTCCCAGCTTCGCCTTCTTCTGCAACTATCCCGACGACATCAAGACGCCCTACCGAAACTACCTCGAGAACAAGCTCCGGGAGAACTTCGACTTCACCGGTGTGCCCGTCCGTATCTTCTTCCGGAAGAAATGACGCCGGCAGGCCTACTCGCGAGCTGGCATCCTCAATCGACGAGAGCCTCATTCAGCCTGGCAATCCGCACCTCCCTCTCTAGAAGTGCAGTGGCGTGGTCTCGGATGAAAGTGTTGTCGTCGGGCCCGCCCAGAACGGCTTCCATCTCTGCATCGCTCGAGTAGACCATGCGGCGGAAGGGGTTGTCGAAGTCCTTTCGACGGGAGGCCAGGACGCCTTCGTGCACCCATCGGCCGGTATCTACAACCTGTGCCGCAAACCCGGCCAGGGTTCGGGTCGTTAGTCCTGCTGCCGGCAGGAGTCCCAGCTCGTCCAAGCATCCGAGAGCATGCCGCAGACGGTTGTCGTTATAGGCGTCCGACTGGGCTAGATAGAAGGCATGGATGCTGTCCCATCCTCGGACGCGACCTGTCCGGATGTCCTGCCGAAGTCCATCAAAGTCGGCCTGCGGAACCAGCTGCCCTCCCAGGTTCACCCAGGCATCGCGCCGGGCAGGGGGCAACGCCTGCAGGGCTACTGTGATCCGTTCGGCAGGCTGCTCCGCCAGGTGATCGACCAGCGTGCCCATCGCATAGTGCCCGGCCATGCGCCGGTAGAGGCGGTAGGCCTGCCGCACCTTGAGGAGCACCGTGGTTCGGCGGCTCCGCTCTATGCCGTCCGCTGTTACGATGAGTTTGTCGACGGTGGGGTCGTCGGCTTCCAGGAGTCTGGCCCCCTCCTGTAGGGCTTCTTCTGCGGAGGGTGCGGTGTCAGGTCTGGTCGCCTGCAGGAAGGCCATGCCGGTGCAGACTCGCAGCAGTTCCATCGCCTCGAAGACCTCGTTGACGCTGTCAGGGGCGAGGAAGGCCGTTTCAATGCGCTGCGTGTGGTCGATGCGGCCGTCGCGCCCGGCGTACTTCCATGCGTTGCGGCAGAGTCCGTAGAGGTTGTAGGCGAACCAGTAGGCGGGCATGACCTGCAGCCGGTCGGCCGCCACGTCGAGCGACAGGAGGGCGAAGGGGAAGGGGCAGCGGATCTCGTGCTCGTAGTCGCCCTTGGCCAGGATGTTGAAGGATGAGAAGACTGAGTTGTGCTTCACGCTCACACAGAGGCCGGGCCAGAAGCCACGACCTGCCACGAGCTCGCCGTCGTTGGCGCGCGAGTTGTGGTTAGATCCCACGGTGGCGCCCGCAGCCATGTTGGACTGCCCCTGGAGCAGTGCGGCGCAGAGGAAGGAGTTGTTGTGGTGTTGTTCGTGGAAGGGGAAGATGAGGGCGTTGAGCACCTCGCAGCAACTGATGGTGGCGTTGTCGCCCAGGTAGGAGTTGATGAGCCTTGCGCCGTACTTGAGCTGCGAGTTCGAGGCCATCACAAATCGTACGGCCTTGACACCGTAGAAGACGCGGCAGCCGTGGCCGATGATACCGTTGACCAGTTCGCAGCCTTCCCCCACCTGCGATTTCGCTGCGGCGGAGCTGTTGATCGTCACGTTCTTGATCTTGTTGGCCCCTTTGATATAGGCGTCGGTGCCGATGCGGACGTCCTTGAGGATGCTACAGTTCTTGATGACGCTGCGGTCGCCCACGACGCCGTGGTAGCCTCGCTGGCTGTCGAACCGCTCCTCGGTGAACTCGCGAAGGCGTTGCTGCAGCATGCCGTCATCGCGGTGCCGGGCCCATAACCAGGCGTCGCCGGGGAGCATGCCGTCGAAGGGGAGGATGCTGCGGCCGCCGTTCTCGTTGCAGACCTCCAGCTGGATGCGGACCTGTTCGGGTTCGCCGTCCTTGACGATGCCGTTGCCGAATTTGGCGGTGCTGCTCGCTGACATCTCATCGATATTGGCGAGGATGACGTCATCGCCGATGATATAGTGTGACAGGTAGGCGACGCGGGAGACGGCGACGTTGTCACCCAGGTCGGAGCTGATGATGGTGCTGTCATAGAGTCCCACAGGCAGGCGCAGGTTATGGAACTCCAGGTACCATGGTTCGAGCCGACCGATGCGCACCAGACCGAAGAACTTGCAGTGGCGCACCAGCTCCGGGTGGAAAGGGTCGGTGACGAGGATACGAGTCCAGTCGTCCGACGTGTTCTGGTTGCGCACCAGGGCCTCGACCTCATGAGTGCTGAGGTGTCGCCAGGGCTGCGGGCGTGGGTTCTGTCGGAACCGGAGGTGGTACTCATCGCAGCCCTCGGGGAGGTGTTCGGCGGGGATGAATCCGTATCCGATAGAACGGATGGGGCTCTTGCGGATCTCGTTCATGGAGTGTTGGTGTTATTCGGCAGGCGGTGAGGGTCATTCCACAGTCACGCTCTTGGCGAGGTTGCGGGGCTTGTCGACGTCGAGCCCCTTTTCCACGCCGATATGGTAAGCGAGCAGCTGCAGGGGGATGACGGCTAGGATCGGCGCCAGCAGGGGGTCGCAGGCGGGCACTTCCAGGACCTCGTCGGCCAGTCCGGGCACCAGGGTGTCGCCCTCGGTCACGACGGCGATGACGGAGCCGCGTCGGGCCCTGATCTCCTGCATGTTGCTGATGAGTTTCTCGTGGAAGGCGTCGCGGGTGGCGACGAAGACCACGGGCAATCCCTCTTCGACAAGGGCGATCGGACCGTGCTTCATCTCAGCCGCGGGGTACCCTTCAGCGTGTATATAGGAGATCTCCTTCAGCTTGAGTGCGCCTTCCAGGGCGACGGGGAATCCCGGGCCTCGGCCCAGGAAGAGCATGTCGCGCGCGCGTGCCCATCGTGCCGCTACGCGTCGGACGGCGGAGGTGTCTGCGAGCAGTGCTTGGGCCTTTTCGGGGATGGCATCGAGTTCCTGGAGCAGCCGCAGGTGACGGTCTCGTCCGATCGTGCCTCTGGCCTCGGCGATCCGGAGCGCCATCATTATGAGCACGGTGAGCTGTGCGGTGAAGGCCTTGGTACTTGCCACGCCGATCTCAGGCCCGGCGTGGGTGTAGGCACCGGCGTGCGAGAGCCGGGCGATGGAGGAACCCACTACGTTGAGTACGCCGAGGATGAGGGCGCCCTGCTCCTTGGCCCGCTCGATGGCCACCAGCGTGTCGGCCGTCTCGCCACTTTGTGAGATGGCGATGACGACGTCTCCTGACCGTACGACAGGGTCGCGGTACCGGAACTCGGAGGCATACTCGACCTCGACGGGCACGCGGCAGATTTGCTCGAAGACGTATTCGGCCACCAATCCCGCATGCCAGCTGGTGCCGCAACCCAACAGGATAATGCGCTGCGTCTCCTTGAGTCGGTCGATGTGCTCTTCCACGCCGCGTAGGTGGATACGGCCCTCGGTCATATCGAGCCGCCCCCGGAGGCAGTCGCGGATAGACCTAGGCTGTTCGAACACCTCCTTGAGCATGAAGTGCTCGTACCCCTCCTTCTCGATCGCTGCCAGCTCCATATCGAGACTTTGCACCCATGGCGTGACTCGTTCGTTGCCCAGGTTCTTGAGGATCAGCTCGTCGGGTCGGACGATAGCCAGCTCGTGGTCATTGACATACACGACCTGCTGGGTGTATTCCACGATGGGTGAGGCATCCGAAGCCAGGAAATGCTCGCCGCGTCCTATACCGATCACCAGGGGGCTGCCCTTGCGCGCCGCCAGGAGGGTGTCGGGGTTGTCGGCGTCGAGAATCACTATGACGTAGGCTCCGACGACCCGGCGGAGGGCGATCCGGAGGGCTTCCTCCAGCGTACAGCCGTTGTGGTCGCGAATGTCTTCGATGAAGTGCAGGAGGACCTCAGTGTCGGTGTCACTCCGAAAGGAGTAGCCCTTTCCGGCCAGCTCCTGCCTCAGCTGAACGTAGTTCTCGATGATTCCGTTGTGGACCATCGCCAGGCGCCCGACCCTCGACACGTGGGGATGTGCGTTACGGTCGCTCGGCTCTCCGTGCGTGGCCCAGCGTGTGTGCCCGATGCCGATGGGAGAGCGCAGGTCCCTCCCGGTGAGTTCCTCCTCCAGGACGGAGACCCTCCCCTTTCGTTTGTGCACCACCAGTCCGTCCGAGAGCAGCGCCACTCCCGATGAGTCATAGCCTCTGTACTCGAGCCGCTTCAGCCCTTTCAATATGACAGGATAGGCCTCCCGTCCGCCGACGTACGCCACGATACCGCACATGCCAGTAGGTTTGAGTTGTTATGTATGCCGGCACTAAAGTAAGTGAAACCTGGAAGGACGGCAAGAGCCGAGTTGTCCTATGCTGCGTGGCTGCAGATCAGAGCAGCAGTCCCTCTAGGAAGAGAAATGCGAATGTGAAGTAGATGATGAGTCCGGTCACATCGACGATGGTGGCCACGAAGGGTGCGGAAGATACGGCGGGGTCGGCCCCCATCCGCTTGAGGAAAAGAGGCAGCATGGAGCCTGTGAGTGTCCCCTGGAGCACCACGCCGAGCAGCGAAAAGCCCACCGCCAGTCCCACGAAGACATAGTGCTCGCCGTAGGT
>RGVM01000018.1 GCA_010027295.1 Chitinophagia bacterium | reverse complement strand
CAGTGAGAGGAATATCCCGGCCAGGTCGGTCAGGGACGCACCCTCTGCCACACCTTTGTGCCGACCCTCCACCGCCAGGATCAGAAGCCGTCCATCGGCTGTATAACCCATGGCCGTACGGGGGTGCAGGTCTTCCCTGGCCTTGCCCATGAACATCCGCTCCTCGTCGTTGGTGATTCGCATCCCGCCTCCGTGCACCAGCACGGGTCCACCGCCGATGGCCGTGCGCATCCGCCAGGCATGAGGGTTTCCTATCTGGATGCGGGAGGCACTGACAACCGCGGAGGAGTCCTTCCAATGAATGGGTCCCCCCTCTAGTGCCAGGGCATATCGTAGACTGCTGTCGGTAAAGAGCCAGGCCACATCGGCCCTCCGCTGACGGTCGATACCGATGGCGCTCCGGGTGACATGATGGTAGGTGAGCGTATCCCTTCCACGTCCGGGCAGGGACATGATGTTGTATCCCCTGAGGCGTCCCCTGTGGATGAGCAGGTTCAGGTTACGATGGTCAGCAAAAGAGAAGAAAGTACCGTTGACGACGATGGCTGCGCCGGGATTGCGTTCATGGAACTGGGAGGGCGTCAGCCGACGACCGAGGGTACTGTCGGTGTCGAAACGGAGGGAACGGTCGGAAAGTCGCGCTTCCACATACCAGGCGATGTTGGGACGTCCATCGATGGGTGTCTCCGAACGGTACACATGGATCCCGGCCGGGAGGCCGGGGAAGCCGGCATCCAGGTTCGTCCAGCTGAGCTGGGCGGAACCCGACATGGCAAGGAGGGACAGCAGGCCTGAGAGGATGTTTCTGTTCATATGGGGAGAGTTCGGACCTGACAGGGACGACAGCATCAAAAAGCGGACTTCAGGAGCTTGCCGCCTCCCGGGAAGCAAGCCATTCCAACCTACCGACACCCGCTATGACATGGCGCTCGCTGTGGTAGGAGGATCGCACCAGCGGACCGCTCTCGACATAATCCAGGCCGAGTCCGTAGCCAATCTCGCGGTATTCCGAGAACTCGTCGGGATGTACGAAACGCACCACCGGGAGGTGCTTGCGAGTGGGTTGGAGGTACTGCCCGATCGTGACGACGTCGGTGCCGTTGTCGCGCAGGTCGCGCAGTGTCTGTACTACTTCCTCCTTTGTCTCGCCCAGGCCGAGCATGATGCCAGACTTGACGCGCATCCCACCTTCCTTGAGCGTCCTCAACACTTCCATGCTTCTCCAGTACTTGGCCTGTATGCGTACCTGACGGGTGAGCCTTTCAACCGTCTCTATATTGTGGGATACGACCTCCGGGGACGCCTCTATGATGCGGGCGATGTTCTCGCGCTGCCCTTTGAAGTCGGGTATCAGCGTCTCCAAGGTAGTGTCGGGATTCAGAGACTTGACGGCACGTATTGTATGCTGCCAGATGATGCTGCCACCGTCGCGAAGCTCATCACGGTCGACGGAGGTGATGACCGCGTGCTTAACCTTCATAAGGTGGATGGCTTCCGCGACACGCTGGGGCTCGTCGTAGTCTGGCTCAAGGGGCCGGCCCGTGGGCACGGAGCAGAAGCCGCAGCTGCGGGTGCAGACGTTGCCGAGGATCATGAAGGTAGCGGTGCCAGCTCCCCAGCACTCGCCCATGTTAGGGCAGTTGCCGCTCTCGCAGATGGTGTGCAGCTTGTGGGTGTCGACGAGCGAGCGCACTTTTCGGAACTCCTCCCCTATCGGAAGCCTGACGCGCAACCAATCCGGCTTTTTCAGGCGCGGTTCGGGTGAGAGGGTGGGATCGTTCGCTTCAACCATGACGCAAAACTAAACCAAAGAGAGGTATGCGTCACTTCCTCTTGCCGAAAACCAAGGATACATATCCGTTGGCGAAGAAGCGCCTGCCTTCGATGGTGGCCATCTGCTGCACGCGGCCTGCATACATTTCGAAGTTAAAGCCGAATTCAAGGGCCGTGACGCTATTGTTGAAGCGGCTCCAGTCGAACCGAAGCGCACCCTTGCCATGTATGCCCGGCGTGGGGCGCATGTCCTTCCAACCCGTCGCAATCCCAGTACCACCTACGATGTATTGTCCGAGGAAGGCGGCACTGTCGGCAGCTGAATACTTGATGACGCGGGTCCTGCCCGGCGGGGCCTGAACTTCCACGTAGTAGGGCCTTAGCAGGCCGAGGGACAGACCTCCCGCATAGATGCCATACACCGCGACGCCATTCTTGTTGCCCTTGTTGCCGATCATGAATTGCTGGCCGAATGCGCCTTTCAGCTGGTAGAAATAGTTGACCTTACCGTACACGAAGGGATTGCCCAGGACGATGAAGCCGCTTCCGAGGCTGCTGCCCGTGCTTTGTTTCTCTTCCTTGGCGTGACGCTTGTCATTGAGTTCCACTTGCAGGATGGTAGCCTTGTAGGGGGTATTCATGCGTCCCTGCTCCCAGGAAATGCCGTACCCGTCATGGTTGACCTTAAAGCCCCAAAGGGTGTGTGACTGGAACGAGGGTTCCCCTTCCTCCTCGTGCCGTAGCATTTCGTTGATGCGTTGGCGGCGCTCCTGTCGCTTATCCTCCCTGGCCTGACGGTCGTTGATGCGGGTGGGCTGCTGGGCCGCCGCGGGCAGCGCCATCAGCAGTAGGATGACCTGTATAAGATGCCGTTTCACGTAGGTTCGGTTTCTGCGTGTAAATTAGCGAAAAATACGCCAATGACATCGACCGTCACCTACGAGGGAGCCCTCCGGACGGAGGCCGTACACCTGCAGTCAGGCTCCGCAATGGAGACCGACGCCCCTACTGACAATCATGGTAAGGGGGAGCGGTTTTCACCTACGGACCTGATTGGGACAGCATTGGCCAGCTGCATGCTCACGACGATCGCCATCCGGGCAAGGGCGCTGGAGGACATCCTGAAAGGCGTGCGCATCGACACCCGGAAGGTCATGTCGGCCACGCCTCCACGCAAGATCTCAGAGATACATTTAACATATCATTATCCGGAAGGTTTCTCCGCCACACCCGAGCAGCGGGCCGAGATGGAACGGATCGCATGGTCCTGTCCAGTGAAGGAGAGCCTCCATCCCGATATTCGTCTGGAGGTCGATTTCAACTGGCCGTCCTGAAGGCTGCGAAAAAAACGCCATGATACGACTGGGACTTGTCTCCGCCATACTGCCGAACCTTTCGGCGGAAGAGGTGGCTGCCTATGCCTCCGGGGTGGGCTTCGAATCGGTGGAATGGATGTGCTGGCCCAGGGGGGCGGCCGAAAGACGCTACGCGGGTGTGACGCACGTAGACGTCGACAAGTTGGACGATGCCGCCGCCGATCGGCTCCACGAGGTCCTCTACTCCCATGGCATGGCCGCGTCAGGGCTCGGTTACTACCCCAACCCGCTGGATCCGGACCCGGAGAAATCCGCATTCTTTCAGGGGCATATCCGGAAGGTCATCCGGGCGGCCGCGAAACTGGGTATCCCCGTGGTCAACACCTTCATCGGCCGCGACCCCTCGGCGACTGTACGGCAGAACATCGAACGCTTTCGCAAGGAATGGCCCGATATTGTACGACTGGCAGACGACCTCGGCATTCGGATTGGCATCGAGAACTGTCCCATGTACTTCACGATGGACGAGTGGCCCGGCGGCAAGAACCTGGCCACTACACCCGACATCTGGGACCAGCTCTTTGAGATCATCCCCTCCCCGGCATTCGGGCTGAACTACGACCCCTCCCATATGGTATGGCAGATGATGGACCCTGTCAAGCCCATCCTCGACTATCATACCCGATTCCACCACGTCCACCTCAAGGATGTCCATGTGCACCGCGACCGGCTCGACAGGGTCGGCATCCTGGCGACGCCCCTCTCCTACCACTCCCCCCGCATCCCGGGCCGCGGCGACGTCAACTGGGAGCGCTTCTTCAAGGCCCTGTCCGATGTGGGGTACCATGGGGATGCCTGCATAGAGGTGGAGGACAAGGATTTCGAGGGCTCGGATGCGGACATCCGAAAAGCCATCGAGGCCGCCTATGCGCATATCCGAAGGTTCCTGCCGCCTCGCGGTGCGTAGGAATTCATCCCTCCCCGACCATCTCCCACAACCGGACACATGACGACACTCGTCTCGCTGATATTCATCCTGGGCTTCCTGGCCATCGCGCTGGAGCACCCCCTGCGCGTCAACAAGGCCGCCTCGGCACTCCTCATGGCGGCGCTTTGCTGGACGAGCTATATCCTCTTCGGCACCAGCGGTCCGGACGCCGTTTCCGAGGCCCTGACAGGGCATATGGGCGAAATCGCCTCCATCCTCTTCTTCCTGCTGGGGGCCATGACCATCGTGGAGCTCATAGACGCGCACGACGGCTTCGAGGTCATCCTGTCATCGATTCGCACACGGGACAGGAGAGCCCTCATCTGGATCATAGGGGGCATCAGCTTCTTCCTGAGTGCAGTGCTCGACAACCTGACGACGACCATCGTGATGGTGTCCATGATCCGCCGGCTGATGAGGGATTCGGAGGACCGTATGCTGTACGCCGGGCTCGTGGTGATTGCCGCCAATGCGGGCGGCGCCTGGTCGCCCATCGGCGACGTCACCACCACGATGCTGTGGATCGGGGGACAGGTCAGCGCCACCGGCATCATTCGTCGTACCATACTCCCCAGCCTCCTGTGCCTCGTCATCCCGGCGCTGCTGATGATGTGGCGCATGCGTGGGAATGTCGAACGTGCGGAGGAGGCCGGTTCCAACGGACGTTCGGAGACTGAACGCAGGCAGGGCATCTCCGTGCTCATCGCCGGCTTCCTTTGCCTGTTGGGTGTTCCCGTTTTCAAGATGTACACGCACCTCCCCCCCTTCATGGGGATGCTGGCGGGACTGGGCCTCATGTGGGTATTCACCGGATGGGTCCACAGGGGGAAGAACGAAGCCGACCGCGACCGGTACACCGTCAATTTCGCGCTTCGTAAAATAGACACTCCAAGCATATTGTTCTTCCTTGGCATCCTGGCCGCCGTGGCCGCGCTCGAGAGTACAGGCATCCTCCAGCAAGTGGCGACCGCGCTCGACGCCCGGATCGGGGATGAGAGGGCCATCGTCATCACCATGGGGCTGCTCTCCTCCGTCATCGACAACGTGCCCCTGGTAGCCGCCGCCCAAGGTATGTATGGGCTTGACACCTTTCCCATGGACCATCCCTTCTGGGAGCTCATGGCATATGCGACAGGAACTGGCGGCAGCTGCCTGGTGATCGGCTCTGCCGCCGGAGTGGCCGCGATGGGCATGCTTCAGATCGAGTTCTTCTGGTACCTGAAGAGAATCGCCCCCCTGGCACTGGCCGGATTCCTAGGGGGGGCACTTGGGTATCTGCTCCTCGCAGGCGCCTGGCCGTTACACTGACCTCGCAGGGTTTCGCCACCCCCGCAGGTTATCCGCCGTTGACGGAACAGTATTCCATTATATATTTTATTAACGTAATTTTATGTTTCCATTGCACCCCTGTCCGGTCGCAGATATCGTGTCGGACAGGCGTAATGCATTCGATATCACTCACAAAAACTGATATATGAAGCCATTTTCCAGAGTCCTGATGGGATTGGCCCTGACTCTGTCATTATCCCTGGCGAATGGCCAGGAACTGACCGTCAAGGGAACCATCCTCTCATCCGGCAACGAAAGGGTGCCGAACGCGACGGTCACAGTGAAAGGGACGAAACGTTCCGCCGTGTCCGACAACAACGGCAACTTCACCATCCAGGCCGCCAAGGGTCAGGTGCTCGTGATCACCTCGGTGGGATACGAGGAGCGTCAACTCACGGTGGGTGATGCAGCCCCCCGCATCGTCCTGACAGCGACCGACAACACCCTCAGCGAGGTCGTGGTAACAGCCATGGACATTAAAAGAAACCCCCGCGAACTCGGCTATTCCGTCCAGAAGGTCGATGGTGACGAAGTCAAGGAAACCCAGCGCGAGAACTTCGTCAACGGCCTGGCCGGCCGCGTGGCTGGTCTCACCATCAACCCCACGGGCGGAACGGCAGGTGCCTCCTCCTCGATCGTGCTCAGAGGCTTCAACTCGCTGTCGCTCAGCAACGAGCCTCTCTTCGTGGTTGACGGCGTGATCATGGATAACCAGACGATGAACCAGACATCGGGCGGCGGCAGCGGACTGGGCCTGGCCTCCGACCGATCCAACCGTGACAACGACTACACCAACCGCATTGCAGACCTCAACCCCGCCGACATCGAGAGCGTGACGGTGCTGAAGGGCCCCGAAGCCACCGCCCTCTATGGTAGCCAGGCGAGTTCCGGCGCCATCATCATCACCACGCGCAAAGCGAAGAGCAACAAGCTTGCCGTACAATACGACAACTCCATCCGCATCCAAAAGCTCAACCGCTTTCCCAAGACCTTCGAGGACTATGAGAACGGCACCAACGGCGTCTACTCGCCCGTCTTCAGCTACTTCGGCGCTCCTTACGACACGGCCCAGCAGCTGTTCGACAACAAGAACGTCTTCTTCCGGACCGGAGTGTCGCAGACGCACAACCTGGGCATGGACTTCGGCGTGAAGAATTCGGTTTTCCGCATATCGACGTCCATCTTCAACCAGCAGGGCGTCGTGCCGAACAACGACTTCAAGCGGGTCAACTTCCGTATTTCCAACACGACAAAGCTCTGGAAGGACAAGATAGACATCACCCCTTCCCTGACCTATGTCTACAGCGACAACGACAAGGTGCTGCGGAGCGCAGGCGGCTATATGCTCAGCCTGCTCATCTGGCCGAACCAGACCTCCATCCTGAACTACGAGGACCCCAGCGGCGCCAAGCAGCCCGTCTTCAGTTCCAACCCCAATGCCGACTACGACAACCCCCTCTGGAACGTCAAGAACAACCGAAGCAAGGATGTCACGGAACGCTACATGGGGACGCTGGGGATCAACATCCGGCCCTGGGAATGGCTGACGGTGTCTGGACGTTTCGGACTCGATACGTACAATTCGGAGGGCTGGACCATCTACCATCCCGCCTCCTACTACCTGTCCCGCGCCCTCAACGGTTCGCAGGACAACTACTGGCGTAAGTACATCGGATACAATCACACGATAACCGCAACGGCGCGCAAGAAGGTCGGGAAGTTCAACTTCCGTCTCATGACCGGAACCATGTGGCAGGATTACGAAACCCGCATGTTCGCCGTGTCGGGTAACCAGCTCAAGAGTCCGACCGACTATGACAGCAGCAACACCCTCGAGAGCACCAGGGTTCGCCTGCTGCGCAACAACTACGGCGAGTGGAACAAGTCGGTGCTGAGGCAGTTCGCCTATTTCGGCGAGTTCGCGGTGAACTGGAAGAACATGGTGTTCATAAACTACACGCACCGCTTCGAGTCGGCCTCGACACTTCCCGAGAAGAACAGGAACTACAACTACCCCGGTGGAAGCCTCAGCGTGATCATGAGCGATGTGCTCCCCTTCCTCAAGAAGGGTGACATCCTCTCCTACTGGAAGGTACGCACTTCGCTGGCCGGTACCGCCCGCCTCAACAGCCCATACTCCACGCAGTCGGTGTTCGTGAACAACTTCGCCTCCGGCGGGGGATTCTCCTACGGCTTCACTAATGCCAACCCTGACCTGGGTCCCGAGCGCCAGCAGACGCATGAGATGGGAACGGAGTTCCGCTTCCTGCGGAGCCGCATAGGCCTGGACGTAACGTACTACAACACCCTCAACAAGGGCCAGATCATCGAGAACTTCCGCCTCAGCTACGGAACAGGTTTCGTCCTGAACACGCAGAACGCCGCCAGCACCCGGAACAAAGGCATCGAAGTGGCGGCCGACGCGTCGATCTTCAACAAGAAGAAATTCGGATGGAACGTGCGGTTCAACTACAACCGCATGTGGAACCGGGTCGTAGACATGCCCCGCAACGTGGCGGAGTATTATATCTCCGACACCTGGCTCTACGGCAACGCCCGTGGCGGCCTGGTGCTGAACGGTGCAACCACTTCGATCACCTCCTTCGGATATGAGCGCAACAACAACGGGCAGATCCTCATAAACCCGCTCAATGGACTGCCGGTGGTGGAGGGCATCTTCAAGGTCAGAGGCGACAGGAACCCACTCTTCACCCTGGGTACCCTGAACTCCCTCCGCTACAAGTCGCTCCGCCTCAGCTTCCTCTGGAACATGAAGATAGGCGGCGACATCTTCAACGGCACGGAGATGTTCCTCACCCGGAGTGGTCGCAGCAGGCTGACGATTGACCGTATGACGCCACGCATCATCGACGGCGTGCTGAAAGACAACTACCAGAACTCGGCCAACCCGACGCCCAATACGATCACTGTCATCCCCTACTACAATGATGCATTCTTCACCTCCATGCCCGAAGAGGCGTTCATACAGAAGAACGTCAACTGGCTGAGGCTGCAGGATATCACGCTGAGCTACGGATTCAACAAGGATAACATGAGGATGCTGATCAACGGGCTCAAGTCGCTCGATGTGTTCATCACCGGTAGCGACCTGATCCTGATCACCAACTATCGCGGAGCCGACCCGCAGGTGAACGGCAACACGGCAGGCACCCGCGGCGTGGGCGCATTCGGATTCGACTATGGCACGCTGCCCCTCCCGCTCGGTCTCAACTTCGGGCTCAGGGCAGGCTTCTAAACAGAACCGCAAACAAGAGAATCATGAAACGCAGCATATACAGCCTTGGAACCCTGGCGGCCCTCGCACTCCTCTTAGGAGGCTGCAAGAAGCAGATTGACGAGGCCTACACGAATCCCAATGCCACGGTACGGGTGCCCATCGAGACGCTACTCCCGGGCATCATCAGCAACTTCCACGGCAATTCCTCCGCCGCGGGTTCCGCCTACGGCCTCGCCAACGACGGCATGAACGTCGGTCGCTACATCCAGTACTGGGCCTCCAACGGCGCAGGAAACCAGTACGACCAGATGGGCGGCGCCACGGGAGCGAGTGACGTGATGGGCTCCATCTGGGCCATGCACTACTACGGCATGGGTCAGAACCTCAACCGCATGATCGAGTGGGGCATCGAGGAGAAGAAATGGGACTACGTCGGCGTCGGTTACGCCATCCGGGCCTGGAGCTGGCTGGTGACGACCGAGATGTACGGGGAGATCATCATGCGCGAAGCCTTCAACACGAGTCAGCTGGTGTTCAAGTACGACACCCAGCCCGATGTCTATGACACCGTACGTGTCATCGCCAGGCAGGCCCTCGACTACCTCAACCGCACAGGCGATGGCGTCAGTCAGGCCAACCTGGCCAAGGGGGACGCTTATTTCCTCAAGGGTGACGTCAACAAATGGAAGAAGTTCGTATACGCAACCCTGGCGCTATCCTTCAACCATCTCAGCAACAAGTCGAACTACAGTCCCGACTCGGTCATCAAGTATGCCAGCCAGGCCATGCTGACGAATGCGGACAATGCGACGATGACTTTCGCGAATACGGGCATCACGGGTACATCCAACTTCTACGGTCCCTATCGCAACAACGTCGGCACCATGCGGCAGGGCGCCTATATCGCCAACCTCATGACCGGCGCGAACCCCGTCTTCGCCGGGGTGTCCGACCCCCGTGCCTTCTATCTCCTCAGGGAGAACCCCAACAACACGATTCGCGGCATACTGCCCAACAAGGGCACGTCGGGACTCGCCACAAACGACCAGCCCCGCAATTTCTGGGGTGGACTTTTCTCCACTTCGACGGCCCCGACCGTGGACACCGGCTCCCGATATATCTTCCGGAACGGAGCCCCCTTCCCCGTCTTCACCGCCAGCATGATGAAGTTCATCCTGGCGGAAGCCTACTACCGCAAGGGTATGCGGGCCGAGGCGCTGGCCAATTACACCGATGGCATCAGCCTCAACATCGACCAGTTGCTGGCCGACTTCTCGTACGGAATTCGCACCCAATGGGTCATCACACCCGCCATCAAGAACGCATTCCTGGCCGTCGTACCCACCGCCGCAAATCTGAGATTGTCCCATATCATGCTGCAGAAATACATTGCACTATATGGCTGGGGCATGCAGGAGACCTGGACGGACATGCGACGATACCACTACACGGACATCGAACAAGGCACTACCAACCAGGTGTATGCAGACTTCACACCGCCCTCCGGTATAGACCTATTCATCGACAACAAGGGGAAGCTCGTATACCGCGCCCGCCCGAGGTACAACTCAGAGTACCTCTATAACGTCGCGGAACTGCAGAGACTGGGCGCCTTGGACCTCGACTACAATACCAAGGAGCAGTGGTTCAGTCAGAAGTAATCCTAAAAAAAGAGAAAACATGGAAAGGATCATACGCAACATACCCGTCCTCGGCATCCTGGCGACCATCCTCCTGCTGAGCGCCTGCGAGAAGGAGACAAAGCTCTATCTCTCCGAACAGACGGACCTGAGCGGCAAGGCCTTCATCAAGGTCTACAGCGCCACCCTCAACGCCACGCGCAACTACGTCTACATCGACAATATTCCGGTGACGGGCGCAGGCATCGCCTACGGCGGCCTCTTCCCATCCATCTCATACTATTCCGCCATCAACCCGGGGACGCGGAACATCGAAATCAGGGACACCCTGCTGACGACCACGCAGACCCCCGTGAAGTTCAGCAACACCTTCGATGCCGGCTCCAACTACACCATTTTCACCTATGACACCATCACCGCCACCAAACAGCTGGTCGTCAAGGACAACATCGAAGTACCCAAGGACAGTACCGCACGGATCCGTTTCGCAAATCTGATCTTC
Organism: Chitinophagia bacterium; assembly: GCA_010027295.1. GTDB lineage: Bacteria > Bacteroidota > Bacteroidia > Chitinophagales > Chitinophagaceae > Pollutibacter. The sequence continues at coordinate 3,195 of RGVM01000018.1, read as the reverse complement.
GCCCGCACGGCGGTGCCAGCGGTGGATATCTTCTCCATCAAGCGCCAGGCGAACATCTTCAGCAACGTGGCTACGAACGCGGTGACCGGCTTCATACCCTTTGCCACCGACATCGCGGACACGCTCTTTGTCAGGGCTGCCGGCACGACCACCAACCTCACCCAGCTGAATGGAATCCTTCCCCGCGAGAAGCGGAGCTATACCGTCGTCTTCCGCGGCAACTATCAGGTGACATCCGGCACCAGCGCCCGGACGCTCACGAGTTTCACGACGTACTGACCCATGTTGGGAAGCCCTAAAATCCAAAGCCGGGATGAAAGGATACGTTTCATCCCGGCTTTTTCGTGTCAAAGGGTAGCGAGAACCCCCTGTCAATCTGCAATTTGTCCGGATCTGCCGCAATGGGCGAAGAGCCTATACGGATCCTGCGACGGTCAGTGCACCCCTTTAGCCCCGAGGTATCTTTCTGCGTCCAGTGCGGCCATACACCCGCTTCCGGCGGCTGTGACAGCCTGTCGGTAGGTCTTGTCCTGCACGTCGCCGGCGGCGAAGACGCCTTCCACGTTGGTCCGGGAGGAACCGGGGACGGTCAGGATATAGCCTGCCTCGTCCATGTCGATCCAACCCTTGAAGATGTCCGAGTTGGGCTGGTGGCCGATGGCCACGAAAAAACCGCTCACGGCAATTTCGGTAAGGTCTCCGCTCTGGTTGTTCCTCAAACGGACCCCTTCCACATTTTGGCCACCGAGCACCTCATCCGTCTCGCTATTCCAATGGATGGTGATGTTGGGAGTGGCGAGGACACGGTCCTGCATGACCTTCGATGCCCGCATCCGGTCGCGGCGTACGACCATGTGGACATGCGTGCAAAGCTTGCTCAGATAGAGGGCTTCCTCAGCGGCCGTGTCTCCGGCTCCCACGATGGCCACATCCTTGCCCCGGAAGAAGAAGCCGTCGCAGACGGCACAGGCACTCACGCCATGGCCGTTGAGTCGCTGTTCGCTCTCCAGACCCAGCCACTTGGCGGATGCCCCTGTGGCGATGATGACGGCATGGGCGTGGATCTCCTTCTCATCGTCAATCCAGACACGATAGGGCTGTGCGGACAGATCGACCCTGGTGGCGATGCCGTAGCGGATGTCGGCTCCCATACGGGCCGCCTGCTTCTCGAAATGCACCATCATCTCGGGACCCTGGACACCATCGGCATAGCCGGGATAGTTCTCCACCTCGGTGGTGATCGTGAGCTGCCCGCCGGGCTGGATGCCTTGATAGAGGACGGGGGCGAGGTTGGCCCTTGAGGCATATATGGCAGCGGTGTAGCCGGCGGGACCTGACCCGATGATCAGGCACTTGACGGTTTCGATGGCGGAGGTGTCCATGTAGATGTATTAAAGGAGTGAACGAACAAAAATACAGCCAGCCGAGCGAAATTCCGACCGGCTGCGGTTGCCGGGCGGCTAGGTCAGCGCTTGGGGATAATCAATCCCCGGTATTGTGCGGCATATCCCGAGAAGCATCCCAATGCGCCCCCCGAGACATTGCCAAGCACCTTGATGGGATTTGAGAAGGGATTGCCCACGCTTTGGAAACTGAACTCGAGCGTCCTCCAGAAATCGTAGGTTGACTTGTCAATCTCGCAGAGCTTGAACACAACGGTGTCCCCGCGTTGGAAATAGTCATTATCAGGGTTGAAGGCCTCATTCCGACTGACGCCCCGGTCCACTTCCACTGTATAGGTCGTTCCATCAATCACCTGGTCGTCGAATACGGAATTGGTACCAGGCAGGAAGGTTTCTCGATTGACCCGCGTGAAATATCGGATATAACTCCCCAGGCCGGGTTTGTCTGTCCCTTTCAGCATCAGAATGGCACGGTTGGAGTCGGCAGCATCCTGCGGGCGACGGATACTCTCCCACCAGAGGGAGTCGATTCGGCGGGTGATGGAGGGAATAGTCGTCACAGCCCGATAGTCCTTCCCACCTGTTCGAATATCCAAAGTATATGTGATGCCAAGTTTCCCTACCATTCCACTGACCGGGTCCGCGGGGTCGATGGAATAATGCACCAGCCAGAGTCCAGAGCCGAAACGGGTGGAATCCTCCTTTAGCCGGACCTTTCGCATCCCATCCGACACAAAAACTTCCGCCCTCCGAACGAAGGAAGATGCCAGGACCTTGGGATCGATGCGGTCGTAGTATCCAAGGCTGCTCGAAAGGATGACGAAAGGAGGCTGCCCGTTCTCGATGCTGGCATCGACCACGAGCGAGGATTCCTTCTGTTTCAGGTCAATCGTGATATCCTTTTCGCAAGATGAGAGAATCAGGGATATCAAGGCCACGGGAAGAAATGATGCGCGTCCCAGATGCAACGAACGATGACCTGATGGTACAATTCTGAGGATTTCCGATTCCGGCATACGGAACAATAACAACAAAGCGACCACACGGTTCTAGGAAGCGAAGCCAAAAAACAAGGCTCCCCGGGATGGGGAGCCTCATCATAGAAAAAAGTCGATATTATTTAACCCAGATAGGCTTTCAGGGCATTGCTGTAGCGTGCTTTCTGCAGCCTCTTGATGGCGCGCTCCTTGATCTGGCGGATACGCTCCTTAGTGAGGTCGTATTTATGACCTATCTGCTCGATGGTGACGCCGTTCTCCCCATCAAGTCCGAAGTAGGCATTTACAATCTCGGCTTCGCGCGGACTCAGTGATTTCAGGACCCTGCGGATTTCTGCACGCAGCGAGTCCTTGATGACGTCGTCATCCGTCTCGTCGCCACCCGGCAGCATATCGCCCATAGCAACGTCTTCCGCCTCATGTACCGGTGCATCCAGCGAGGTGTGGCGGGTATTGCTTTGGAAGATGTTGTTGATCTCGGTCTCGCTCATGTCAAGAAGCTCAGCAAGCTCCTCGGTAGAAGGCTCTCTTTCATGCTCCTGCTCGAAGGCCATGTAAGCCTTATTGGCCTTGTTGTAGGTGCCAATCTTGTTCTGAGGGAGGCGTACCAGCCTGCCCTGCTCGGCGAGGGCTTGCAAGATGGACTGACGGATCCACCATACAGCATAGGAGATGAACTTGAATCCTTTGGTCTCGTCGAAACGCTGGGCGGCCTTGATGAGGCCCAGGTTACCCTCATTGATGAGGTCGCACAGGGAAAGACCCTGGTGCTGGTACTGTTTGGCAACGGATAC
>RGVM01000170.1 GCA_010027295.1 Chitinophagia bacterium | reverse complement strand
AGAACATCAGCGCCGTAACGCCGTGCAGGGCATCGAAAGCGGGCCTGTAACGGTCCTCGTCAAGCTGCTCCATGGCCTTTCGGATGAGGGTGTTCTTGGCAACCTTCATCTCGATCTGTCTGTCGAAGCAGATGCGGCGCAGCTTATTGACCTGCTCCACGGTCAGCGACTCGGTATTGGTGATATAGAAGTTGCTGTACTGGCTGAATTTGCCTTTCAGCGCCTCAATCACCTGGTTTTTATCTTGCTTGTTCATCTTGTCTCGGTTAACGGTTACGCATCGGTGGGTATCAGTGGATCTGGGCCTTGGTATCCACGGGGATGGATGGACTCATCGTCGAGGCCATGAAGATGCTTTTCAGGTAGGTTCCCTTAGCCGTGGATGGCTTGGCCTTGATGATGGCGTTCAAGAATTCCTGACTGTTCTCGGCTATCTTCTGGGGAGAGAAGCTTACCCGGCCGATGGAAGCGTGCACGATACCCGCCTTGTCCACCTTGAAGGCGACCTTTCCGGCCTTCACGTCGCGAACGGCGGCCTGTACATCGTTGGTGACGGTGCCCGTCTTGGGGTTCGGCATTAGGTTTCGGGGACCGAGCACCTTACCAAGCCTGCCTATCTTGGGCATCACGGAGGGGGTGGCCACAATGACATCCACATCGGTCCAACCTTCGTCAATTTTCTTGATATACTCGTCCAGCCCCACGAAGTCGGCACCGGCTGCCTTGGCCTCTTCCTCCTTGTCGGGCGTGCATAGTACCAGGACGCGCTTCGTCTTGCCCGTGCCGTGAGGCAGGGTGACAGTGCCCCTGACGGCCTGGTCAGCCTTCTTAGGGTCCACACCCAAGCGGACATGTAGATCGACCGAACTGTCGAACTTAGTGCAGTTGAGGTTCTTTACGAGTGCGGATGCCTCGTCCAGTGAGTAGAATTTATTGGCGTCGACCTTCTGGTCGGCTGTCTTCCTATTCTTGGTGAGTCCCATCTTTCAGGTCTTTAAAGGATGTGATCGTTCAGTTTTCCCAGGGCGCCTGGCCCTCTACCGTGATACCCATGCTCCGGGCCGTGCCTGCCACCATGCGCATGGCGCTGTCCAGCGTGAAACAGTTGAGGTCGGCCATCTTGTCGCGGGCGATCGCCTCGACCTGCGACCAGTTCACCTTGCCGACCTTGGAACGGTTAGGCTCCTTCGAGCCGCTCTGTAGCTTGGCAGCCTCGAGCAGCTGGATGGATGCGGGGGGCGTCTTAATGACAAACTCGAACGACTTGTCCGTGAAGACGGTGATGAGAACCGGCAGCACCTTGCCGGGCTTGTCCTGCGTGCGCGCATTGAACTGCTTGCAGAACTCCATGATGTTGACACCCTTGGAACCGAGTGCCGGTCCGACAGGGGGGGCAGGGTTGGCTGCTGCGCCTTTGACCTGCAACTTCACATAGCCTGAGATCTCCTTAGCCATGATGGTTTGATTTTTGGTGATGACGTGCCGCCGAAGCGGTACTCCCAAACTCCTGATGCAAAAAGAACTTTGGAACGGGGTGCAAAGGTAAGTCACAGCTGTGGAAACACAAAACCTTTTTTTACCCTCACCCCTACAGCCCTGCATGGCTGCCCATCGGATGGCACTGTCTCCGGTAAGGGCGATCTGTTGATTTTTTTTCCACAAACACTCGTATCAATCGTGAGAAATTATTTAATTTTCCGGCACCAAACTAGATAAACCTTTACTTACTAAAACCCTGCAAGACTATGGCAAAAGCATCAAAGAAAGCCGCTAAAAAGGCAGCTCCCAAGAAAGCCGCCAAGAAGGCTGTGAAAAAAGCCGCCCCCAAGAAGGCAGTGAAGAAGGCTGCTCCCAAGAAAGCCGCCAAGAAGGCTGTAAAAAAAGCCGCCCCTAAGAAGGCAGTGAAGAAGGCTGCTCCCAAAAAGGCCGCCAAGAAAGCCGTGAAGAAGGCTGCTCCCAAGAAAGCAGCCCCGAAAAAAGTCGCCAAGAAGGCACCGGCCCGGAAAAAGGCAGCGCCCAAGGCAGCTGCACCGGAGGTGAAGGCCCCCGAGACCCCGGCACCGGCCGCCCCTGCCGAGGGATCCGGTAACTGATCCAACCTCTCTGAAATGCAAATCCGGTCTTTTAGACCGGATTTTTTTTGCTCAGGTGGATTCGCGAACCTGCACAACCGGTGGTAGGATGAGCGTCTTGGTTTCGGGCATCTCCTTACGGATCATTGCCAGAATCATGCTCACGGCTGCACGACCCATCTCCCGAATGGGCTGCGAGACGACACTGATGGTTGGGGATCCGAGGCGGAAGAGCACACTGTCGTCGAAGGAGACCATCCCGATGTCAGCAGGGATGCGCTTCCCGGAGTTCCGTATGGCCTCCAAACCGGAGACGCCCAGATAGTTGGTCGTGAAGAATACCGCATCCATGTCGGGTTCCCTCGACAGCATGTCCAAGACGGCAGAGGACGCCTGCCTGTCCGTAGAGTCAAAAGGGATATGCAAGACGCGGCCAACCGTTACCTCGAGCCCATGATCCGACATGGCATCCCTGAAACCCTGCTCCCGCTCGCGCATCTGGGTCTGACTTGATTCCAACGTCACGATGCCGATCCGTTGATACCCCTTCTCGACAAGCAACCGAACAGCCTCCCGGGCTCCCCGGTAGTTGTCGACCGTGACATGGCAGATGTCAAGACCGGGAAAATATCGGTCAACCAGCACGACTGGCTTTCCCAAAGACACGAGACTACCGACCTCGGCTTCCATGCCAGGCGTAGGCACGATGATGAACCCGTCCATTTGTCGATGACGCATCATATACAGGAGTCTCTCCGCTTTCGACTCGTCATTCTCGGTGCTACAGAACATGACTGTGTAGCCGGATTTGTCGGCCTCGTGCTCTACATGTCTTGCCAGATGTGCGAAAAAGGGGTTGGAAATATCCTCTACAATGAGCCCCAGAGTGTGGGACTGACCCGTACGCAAACCGCGGGCCACATGGTTGGGACGATAGTTCAGACGAAAGGCCGTCTCTTCGATACGTAGCTTCAACTCCTCACTGATTCTCTTCTCACGGGCTTTCCCGTTGAGTACAAAAGATACGGTCGTCGTGGAGACCCCAACCTCCCGGGCAATGTCCTTTATGGAGACGAGAGACATTTTCTTGGGGTCATCCCGGTATAGAGGGCCAGGGTATTGATTTCAAATTCCCCCACAGCATGGGGAAGAGTCAGGGAATTTTCTCGACCTGCATGAAGTTTAACTCCACGGGTGTAGCACGCCCGAAGATTTTGACCGTGACTTTGAGCTTCATCTTCTCCTTGTTGACTTCTTCAATCACGCCATTGAAGTCATTGAACGGTCCGTCGATGATTTTTATGGGCTCTCCCACGATGTACGGCTCGGCCATACTGGTACCCGCTTCGCCCGCTTTCTCGTCGACTCGGCCAAGCATCTTGTCGACCTCCGACTTCCGAAGGGGGATGGGATTGTCCTTTCCAAGAAAATGAATGACGTTGGTGGTATTGTTAATTGATGAAATGATATCGTCATTGAGCCTGCCATCCACCTCGATCATCACATATCCGGGATAGAAATTGCGCTCCCGAACGACCTTCTTGCCGTTCTGAACCTTGTATACCTTCTCCACCGGCAGAAAGATCTGTCGGATCATGCGGTCCCAACCCTTGTCCTTGTTCCGGGAAATATCCTTGTCAAGGTACTCCTTGACCTTCTTCTCCTTCCCGTTAATGACTCGGAGTACGTACCATTTGGTCTCCTGCTGGCTGGAAGGTTCCATCATTTGAAGAGTGAGTAGACGAATTTGAGGACGCCATTGCCCCCGAGGTCCATGACCCATACCAGGCCTGTGATCACGAGGGTGGCAACCAGTACGATCATGGTGGATTGCTGCAGCTGCCCCCAGTTGGGCCAGCTGACTTTCTCCATCATTTCCCGGTAGGAATCCCGGAGATATGCCTGCAATTTGTTCATGCGCTTCGGATGTGCCTGGATTCTACCCTCGTCCGAATACCGGAGGACCTGATCGGCTCAGAGCCCCGTCATCCTCGGAGGGTATTTGTCGATCGTTGGCACGGGCACCAGGATTCGAACCTAGATCTAAGGTTTTGGAGACCTCTATTCTGCCGTTGAACTATGCCCGTATGCGAGGGATAAAGGTAGGAATTCCGTGGGAACCTCCTATCGCCCCCTTGAAGTATATGATAAGGTACCCGGGGGTGATCCCGGGTACCTGTCAGTCATATCCTTACCCGAACGGTCGCCGTTGCCGGAGACCATGTCAGGATTTTGCCTACTTGAGGATTTCGGTGACCTGTCCGGCGCCGACGGTACGACCGCCTTCACGGATGGCGAACTTCAATCCCTTCTCCATGGCGATCGGCGTGATGAGGCTGACCTGGAGGTTGATGTTGTCGCCGGGCATCACCATCTCCGTGTTCTCGGGGAGCTGTACCGTACCGGTCACGTCCGTAGTGCGGAAGTAGAACTGGGGGCGGTACTTGTTGAAGAACGGCGTGTGACGGCCGCCTTCCTCCTTGCTCAGGACGTAGACCTCGCCCCTGAACTCGGTGTGGGGGGTGATGGAACCGGGCTTGCAGATGACCATGCCGCGGCGGATATCCTTCTTCTCGATGCCGCGCAGGAGCAGACCCGCGTTGTCACCGGCTTCTCCCTCGTCGAGGAGCTTGCGGAACATTTCGACACCTGTGCAGGTCGAGGTCAGAGGGGCCTCCATGAGGCCTACGATCTCGACGGGCTCGCCCACCTTGATCTTGCCGCGCTCGATACGACCGGTGGCGACGGTGCCGCGGCCCTTGATCGAGAAGACGTCTTCGACGCTCATGAGGAAGGGCTTGTCGACTTCGCGGGCGGGCTCAGGGATGTAGGAGTCGATGGCCGCGAAGAGGTCATCGATGGGCTTGCAGATCGCGTCGTCCTTGGGGTTCTCAAGGGCGGCCTTGGACTGACCACGGATGACCGGGGTCGTGTCGCCGGGGAAGTTGTACTTCTTGAGGAGTTCGCGGACTTCGAGCTCGACGAGGTCGAGGAGTTCGGCGTCGTCAACGAGGTCGACCTTGTTGAGGAAGACGACGATGTAGGGCACACCGACCTGGCGGGCGAGGAGGACGTGCTCGCGGGTCTGGGGCATGGGGCCGTCGGCGGCGGAGACGACGAGGATGGCGCCGTCCATCTGGGCTGCGCCGGTGATCATGTTCTTGACGAAGTCGGCGTGGCCTGGACAGTCGACGTGGGCGTAGTGCCGCTTGGTGGTTTCGTATTCCGTGTGGGAGGACGCGATGGTGACGGTCTTGTTGGCGTCGCGGACGGTACCACCCTTGGTGATTTCCGCGTAGGACTTGATGATGCCGCCGAACAGGGCCGCCGAACGGGCGGAGAGCGCCGCGGTCAGCGTGCTCTTGCCGTGATCGATGTGCCCGATGGTGCCGACGTTCACGTGGGGCTTGGTACGCTCGAATACACCCTTCGCCATGACAGTAAACCTCCAGCCGAATCCCGGCACGCCCGCGCTGCGGGACACTGGTGCCATCGGTGCTACAGAATTGCGCGGATCGAAAACACTCTCGACCCGCGTCCCGGTTTTCCGCACCGGGCAGACGCTATTCGTCCTGACAAAGCCGCTGAAGGGATTTGAACCCTCGACCTCACCCTTACCAAGGGTGCGCTCTACCGCTGAGCTACAGCGGCAGTTGACGCCCACCGTTTTGCGTGGGTGCCGACGCTGCGGAGGACGGTCCCAAGAACAGGACTGCTCCGAAGCCCGAACTCAGCCGCCTTGAGGACTTGAAGATCGTTCCCCGAGGGCGGGACGCGACTCCACACAGGCGGCTGCAACTGCCGTTCCAGATTGTTGCACCCATTTCGGCCGGGACAAACCCACCGTCCCAACGAAAACAGAATGCACCGGTCCCACCGGACCAGAGGAGACGATCGTAGCCAACGGCCCGGATGGGTCAATCGGCCTTGGCAAACCCGTGGGCGCTTCACGGGTCCGAGAAAACCCTGGGGTGAGCACCCCGAAATGCAGGATCAGCACCCGGTGTCGTAGGAGTTGAAGAAGGAGAGGAAGTCTGCGAAGTCGACTTCGCCGGAGAGGTCGAGGTCGGCGGAGGGGTCGAGGTTGTCGTAGGCGGTGAAGAAGGCGAGGAAGTCTGCGAAGTCGGTGGTGCCGCTGCCGTCCATGTCGCCGGAGCAGCCGCCGGTGATCCAGAGGGAGTAGGGGACATTGGACTGC
>RGVM01000169.1 GCA_010027295.1 Chitinophagia bacterium | reverse complement strand
TTCGCGTATCTGAGCGAGCGCACGTCGGCCATCATCGAAGGACGTGAGTATCCCTTCTCCTGGGCGCAGTTGTTGCGGGACATGGGGCGAGGCATACGCCTTTCGCTGCGCAACAGCCTCCGTCAGGGCGCCTACACGGTCGGTCTGCTGCTGTTGGCCCTTCTGCCCTTGGTGGGATGGACGACCCCTCTCCTCTCCGTTTTGCTGGAATGCTACTATTACGGCTTCTCGATGATCGACTACAGTTGCGAGCGCAGGGGACTGGACGCCAGGGCGAGCATCGCATATGTCCGCAGGCACCGCGGACTCGCCATCGGCAACGGTGCGGTCTTCTACCTGATGCACGCCGTCATCGGCATCGGCTGGGTGCTGGCCCCCTCCTATGCCGTCGTGGCCGCTACAATCAGCATGTACGAGGCGGAGTGAGGCCGGAGCGCCCCTCCCCCCATTCGAGCCGTTTCCACTTCGAGCCACCAGGTAAAGCAAAGGGAAGAACGATGTCGACAAGCAAGGATATGTCCCCGAAAGCCGTCGTCCATCTGATTCCCACCCTCCTGTCAGAGGAAGGGGTACAGACCATTCCCGCAGGCACCCTCCTTGCCCTGGAGGCATGCCGCATCCTCTTCGTCGAGAACGAGCGCACGGCCCGGCGGCAGATACGAAGACTGCTCCCGTCCTTCGATATCGACGGGCGTACCTGGCACCGAATGGAACAGGACATGACGGAGGCGAAGCGCGCCTTCGTGGAGGCCCTGCGCAGCGGGCTAGATATCGGCATCCTCAGCGAGGCGGGATGTCCCGGCATCGCCGACCCCGGACAGGAATTGGTGCGGATGGCACAGCAGGAAGGCGCCATCGTGCGCCCCCATACAGGTCCGAGTTCCATCCTGCTCGCGCTGATGGCCAGCGGACTCAACGGACAGCAGTTTCGTTTCAACGGCTACCTGCCCGTTGCGTCAGATGCCCGCAGGAAAGCCGTCCGCGACCTCGAAAGCGATGCATGGCGGACAGGCTGCACGCATCTGTTCATAGAGACCCCCTATCGCAACGAGGCCATGGTCGAGACGCTGCTCTCCGTCTGCCGCCCCGACACGCGACTCTGTATCGCCATGGGCATCACGTCCCCTTCGGAAAACATCCGGACAATGCCCGTGGAGGCCTGGAAACGTCAGCGTCCGAGTATCGGGAAAGTGCCCGCCATTTTCCTGCTGGGAAGGGATTAGAACACCCGGCTAGAACCTCATTTCCGCCGAAGGTGGATGAGATACAAACTCAGAGTCCGTGCTGACTGACGAGATAGACCAGGCCGGCCATCACCACTGCCCCTAGGTTGAGTTCGCGGGGACTGACAGCCTCGAACACATCGGATGACGCGTGATGCACGTCGAAATACCTCTGTGAGTCAGGCACAAATCCTGCGAGGGCTGTGCCCAGCGGGCGAAGCGGTCCTATGTCGGCGCCTCCTCCCCCATTGGCGAAGTCGCCGGCCCCATAGGGCTGGAAGAGTCCGCGCCAGCCCATGAACTTCTGGAACTGCGCCGGAGAGCCCGAGAAGCCGAAGCCACGGGGCGTGAAGCCACCGGCATCGCTTTCGAGTGCGAAGACGTGCTTCCTGCCGTCCTCTTTCGCCGCCTCGGCATAGGCGAGTCCACCCCGGAGACCGTTCTCCTCGTTCATGAACATCACGGCGCGTATGGTGCGCTTCGGCCGGATGCCGAGGGCCTTCATGACACGAAGGACCTCGATGCTCTGGACGCAGCCGGTGCCGTCGTCATGCGCACCCTCTCCGAGGTCCCAGCTGTCGAGGTGGCCACCCACGGTGATGACCTCGTCGGGGAACTCGGAGCCGCGGATCTCGCCGATCACATTGTAGGAAGGCGCATCAGGCAGCATTTCCGCCGTAGTACGGAACCAGAGCTCCCGGATGACGCCGGCACGCAGGTCGGCGCTCAGCCGCTCGGCCTCCCTGGTGCTGACGGCCACGGCCGGGAGTTGCGGGAAGGAATCGTTGTAGCGCGTGGATCCGGTATGCGGGTAGTCGTCGATATTGGATGCAAGGGACCGGATCACGACGCCCACGGCCCCGTACTTAGCAGCCATCGAGGGCCCATTGCCCCGATAGGCGCCCGCCTGTCCATAGGCCCGGAAGGTCTGCAGCATGGTCGGGTCCATCGCATGATTGAAGAACACGATGCGTCCCTCCACCCCGGCCTTGCCCAGCCTGTCGAGTTCGGCGAAATCCCTCACTTCGACAACCTTTCCCCTGACGCCCTTCTTCGACGTGCCGACGGAGTTGCCCAGGGCGACGGCCCTTATCGCGCGCCGTCCGCCGTCAGTACCATAGACATACGCCGCCTCCCCGTCGCCGCGCACCCAGTGAGGTACCAGGCAGGGCTGGAGCATCACCGTATCGGCGCCCGCCTCGCGCATCATCCTGGCCGTCTCCTGCACTGCACGCTCCGCGCCTGCCGATCCCGATAGCCTTGGCCCCACCTGCTTACATAGGAAACGTAGGTTCTCATAGGCCGTACCGTTCCGCAGGATCTCATCGGCGATGCGGCGGATGACCAGAGAGTCCTCCGACTGTGCGGCAGAAGGCTTCGGGACCAGGATCAGGCTACAGCAGGTAACAACCAGCAGGAATCGAATCATGGCTTGGGGGGTTCTGTCAGTAGGAGGATGAGGTGACGATACTGTCGACGACATACAGGCTGTAGCCCCGCCAGGGCAGGGTGCCCAGGTACTCGCGGTAGTGAAGGGTGTAGGTGCGCCCATTCCCCGTCATTAGCTCCCGGGCCACGGCCTCGTTGTCCACGGAGAACTCGAACTCATAGGATTGTATGACGCCCTGCGTACGAGAACGGAAGCCCGACTGGATGAGCTTCCCCTCATAGGTCTTGAAGAGATACCCCTTGCGGACAAGATAGTTGAGCTCCCCCGTCTTGGTTCCCTCCCCGAAGACGAACCAGTACTTCCAATACAGGTAGCCCGACAGTACGAGCAGGAGGGACAGCACGATGATAACGATGGTCTTCCGCATGGGGTCGATTTGATACACAATGTAAGGAATAAGGTCAAATGGCTGCGCCGGCGAACCCTGCAAGCCATTGCGATGTTTGGTATCCGTACCTTGCATGGTTGCCTGGTCCGAACACACACATATGAACATCGGAATCGTCTGTTACCCCACATTCGGGGGAAGTGGTGTGCTGGCCACAGAGCTGGGCAAGGCCCTGGCCGACAAGGGCCACAACATACATTTCATCACCTACCGTCAACCGGTACGCCTCACGGGCTTCAGCGCCAATATTTTCTATCACGAGGTGCATGTGCCCACCTACCCACTTTTCGACTACCCACCCTATGAGTCGGCCCTGGCGAGCACGATGGTGGATGTCATACGCAACAACCATCTAGACCTCCTGCACGTACACTATGCCATCCCCCATGCCGCGGCCGCCTACATGGCAAAGCGGATCGCTGCACAGGAAGGCACCCATATCCCCGTCATCACCACCTTGCACGGGACCGACATCACGCTTGTGGGTAAGGATAAGACCTACGCCCCCGTCGTGACCTTCTCCATCAACGAGAGCGATGCCATCACGGCAGTATCGGAGAACCTAAGGGACGAGACCTTCGCCAACTTCCGCATCGGGAAGCCCATCGAAGTGATCCACAACTTCGTCGACGTACGCCGCTTCGACAAGAAGCCCATCGACGCCTTCCGAAAGGTGATCGCCCCGCAGGGCGAACGCATCATCCTGCACGCGTCCAACTTCCGTAAGGTGAAGCGTATCGACGACGTAGTCCGGATCTTCGCCGGCATCCGGAAACAACTGCCTTCCAAGCTGCTGCTGGTGGGCGACGGCCCGGAGCGACCCATGGCAGAGGACCTCGTCCGCCAATTGGGACTCTGCGATGACGTACGCATGCTCGGCAAGCAGCAGGACATGGAGGACATCTTCGTCATCTCCGATCTCTTCCTGCTCCCCTCCGAATACGAGAGTTTCGGACTGGCAGCCCTGGAGGCCATGGCGGCTGGCGTGCCTGTTGTGGCGAGCGACGCAGGCGGAATCCCCGAGATCGTGACACCGGGCAGCAACGGAGAACTGGCAGCCGTCGGCGACGTCGAATCCATGGCCTCGATGGCCGTCTCCATCCTTGGCGAGGACGAAGTTCTGGAAGCCTACCGAAAAGGGGCCAGAGCACAGGCGCAACGTTTCGACATCGGCAGCATCGTACCTATGTACGAGGCACTGTATGAAAGGTGCCTGGGGATGGAGTCCGCCATCATACCCTGAGTCAACAGCCGGACGCTACCCACCCGGTGAAGTGCTCACCTGGCCTTCAGCCAGTTCATCGGGTCCACGAAATCCTTCTCGACATTCACCACAAAGATGATCTCGCCGTCTCCGTAGTCGTTTGCGCCGGCCTTTCCGATCGACTGTCCCATCGACACACGTGCGCCTTTAGCGACACCTACCACGGAAAGATTGTAATAAGTGGTGAAATATTTCCCGTGCTGGATGGTGACAGTGGCACTGCCGTCTACGTCGAAGACGGAGGTCACGACCCCCTCGAAGACAGCCTTGACAGTTTGCCCCTCCTTGGTTTGTATCGTGATGCCGATGTTCTCCTCATAGAGACTGGTGCCCTCAATCTTGCGGCGCCCGAAGCCGGACGTGACAGTGCCGATATCAACCGGCCAGGGGATATTCCTCCGGTTGTTTTCGAAACCGACAGAGACGCGCGTGACTTCAGGCGTATTCTCCAACTCGGCAGACTTGCGGGTGGTTGCCGTGGCCGGCGCGACAGGCTCTTCCCTGACCGGCACGGGCGTGGTCGCGTTCTTACCAGAAGCTGCGCCGGCGGCCTTTGCCTTAGCGGCCAGGGCAGCATCTTCCCGAAGCCTGCGATCTGCAGCCTCTCGTTCCATCCGAGCCCTGTCAATCTCCTTCTGGACGAGGAGCCGGATCGACCTGGAGAGGTCGTTCAGTGTCTTGCGCTTCGCAATGAGTTCCTTGGAGAGGTCCCGCTCCCTTGCCTTGATCTCGTTCACCACACGCGCCTTTTCCCGCTTCTCCTCCTCCAGGATCTCCTTCTGGCGATTCTGTTCCTGCAGGGCGCTGCTCTTCTCCTCCTTGTTTCGCGATAGTCTCCCGATGGTGGCCTGCAGCTCCGCGCTGGTTCGAATGATATTACGTGCCTGGTCCTCGCGGTAATGGCGGTAGCTTTTCAGGTAGGCAGCCCGCTTGAACGCGTCGTTGAAGCTCGCGGAGGTGAACAGAAAGTTCAGCATGTCATGACTGCTGCGGTTCTTGTAGGAGTACTCGAGGGTGCGGGCATATTGGTCGCGTAGCGTGTCGAGATGCCTGCGCAGCCGGTAGATCTCGCGATTATTAGTGAAGATGGTCTCGTCGATGAGGCGCAGCTCGTCGTTGAGGTTGTCTATGATCGCGAAGCGGCTGCGCAGCCTCGACTGAACGAGGTTCAGCTGCGCAACGGACGTCTTCTTGCTGCGGGAGAGCTCTTTCTGCTGCGCCTGCAGCTGCTGGATCTCGGCCTCAATCTGCCTTCTCCGCTTCTCCAATTCCTCCTTCGGTTGCGTCTGGGCCGCGATCAGCATCGGCAGGGCTAGCAGCCAGGCGAGGGCCAGTCGGCGCAGGACAGGGATGTATCTTGTCATCATGCGGATGTGGGGCGGAAATCGTGCCAAATCGGGCCTTCGGCCTCGGACCGACGGGTTGTCTGCGTTAAAATTACTTCAATTTGTAGTTCCTGGGCACTGAGAAGGGGAATGCCACGGGGACGTCGAAGTCGACCTGCCGGAAGTCGAGGGTGATATCGGTCTTCTCCTTGTCGGTGAGCGTCATGCGGCGAAGGTTGGGGAAGCTGCGCCCCGAATGATCCTGGTACTGGTCGAAGGACAGGATGGCGTTCCGGTGGCGCTGCGGATCAGTCTCGTCGAGCCGATTGGTCCGCAGGGCAGGGCCTGTCGTGTCATAGGTCAGCATGTGCCGGAATCCTTCATGGAAGTATTCGAGTAGCACGGAGGCTTCCTGCAGCCGGAACTTGTCGGGCAGGCTGTCCAGTCCGACAGGGTTGCCAACGATGAGTTCCTGGAGCGAGCCGAAGTCGAATGGAAGCTGGGTGATCTCCTGCAGTTCGGAGGCTACGGCGTAGCGTACGGTTTTCTCCAGCTTGTCCATGATGCGTACGCTGTCGGGTGTGATGAGGATTCGGAAGGCCTCCACGCCGAGGGCCGCCACGATGGAGGCCCAGATGGCGC
>RGVM01000168.1 GCA_010027295.1 Chitinophagia bacterium | reverse complement strand
CTCCCCCCTCAAACTCACACCCCTCGAGATCCGGCTGATCGAGCGATGGATCGAGCAAGGCGCCCGCTACGAGAAGCACTGGGCCTTCGTGGCCCCGCGCAAGACGGCACTACCCGAAGTCGAAGAAACCGGATGGCCGCGCAACGAAATCGACCGTTTCATCCTCGCCCGGCTGGAACAGAATGGCCTCGAGCCGAACGAACCGGCCGACAAGGAACGCCTGCTCCGCCGCGTCTGTCTCGACCTGACAGGCCTGCCGCCCAGCCTCGACATGATTGATCGGTTCATGGCTGACAACGGACCGACCGCCTATGAGAAAATGGTGGACGAGCTCCTCCAACAACCGGCCTATGGAGAGAAGATGGCCATCCACTGGCTCGACCTCGCCCGCTATGCCGACTCCTACGGCTACCAGGACGACGGCTACCGCACCCAGTGGCCCTGGCGCGACTGGGTCATAGACGCCTTCAACAGAAATATCCCTTACAATCAGTTTGTCACCTGGCAGCTCGCCGGCGACCTGCTGCCGAATGCCACCCGCGAACAGATCCTGGCCACGGCCTTCAACCGCAACCACAAGATCACGGAGGAAGGCGGCGTCATCCCCGAGGAGTACCGCAGCAGTTATGTGACCGACCGGACAGACCTCTTCGGGAAGGGACTGCTCGGCGTGACGATGGAATGCGCCCATTGCCATGACCATAAGTACGACCCCTTCTCGACTCGCGAATACTACCAGCTCTACGCCTTCTTCAACAACGTCCGGGAAGTGGGCATCGAATCGGTCATCGGCGGTCCGGAAACCTATGCGAAGAACCCCCGGATGGAGATCACCGATGAAGAAGTCTCATCCGTCCTTCGATTCATCAACAAGACCGACACCGGGAAACTGATCGTCTCGGTGATGGGGGACATCGACACCATCCGTCCCACCCATGTCCTCATCCGTGGCAACTATGATGCGCCCGGTGAAAAGGTAGAGGCTGGGACACCCCCCGCCATACTGCCTTTCGACAAGTCCCTCCCCAGGAACAGACTCGGTCTGTCCCGATGGCTGTTCGACCCGAGGAATCCGCTCACGGCCCGTGTGTACGTAAACCTGCTCTGGCAGGAGTTCTTTGGCAAGGGCATCGTCAAGACCACGGGCGATTTCGGGATGCAGGGTGAACTGCCCTCCCATCCGGCCCTGCTCGACTGGCTGGCGGTGGACTTCATGGAACACGACTGGGATATCAAGTACCTCATTCGAAAGATGGTCACCTCTGCTACCTACCGGCAATCCTCCGTGGCGTCGAAGGATAAGCTGGCCGTCGATCCCGACAACATACTGCTGTCTCGCGGGCCGAGGTATCGCCTCCATGCGGAACTCATCCGCGACATCGTCCTGTCCAGCAGCGGCCTGCTGAACCGCAGCATCGGCGGTCCGAGCGTGAAACCCTACCAACCGCCCGGCCTCTGGGAAGGAGCCACCTCCGGCCGCGGACTGCTATCCATCTACGTGCAGGACCATGGCGAAAAACTCTACCGCCGCGGCTTGTACACACTGGTCAAGCGGACCGTCCCGCCCGCCTCCATGGCCATCTTCGATGCCGGCAACCGCGATATCTGCGAGATGCGTAGGCTCAGGACCAGCACCCCCCTGCAGGCCCTGGTGATGATGAACGACCCGACCGTGCTGGAAGCCTCCAGGGTACTGGCCGCCCGGCTCCTGCAGCAGCCGGGGACCATGGAGCAGCGGATTACTGAAGCGCTCCGTCTCATCGTGGGCCGACAACCGCGGCCAAAAGAGTTGGAGCTGTTGCACGGGTATTACCGTCAGTCGCTCGTAAGCCTCACACCTGCGGCGGCTTCCAAGGCATTGGCCGTGGGAGAATATCCCCTTCCCGAAAAAATGAACCTGACGGAACTCGCCGCCATGATGCGGGTGGTCGCCACCATCTACAACATGGAGGAGACCATCACGAAGTCATAAAAATATAAATACAAGCACGGATGGAGAAGGAATGGCTGGAACACGGCTTCAACATGAACCGGCGCAGATTCCTGTCCACCATGAGCCTGGGATTAGGAAGCGTCGCGCTCGGCTCTCTGCTGGTGCCCGATCTGTTCAGTGGCTTAGGACTTGGTGAGGATGGGCTTCCGGAGGGTGTCGCGCATTTCGCCCCGAAGGCGAAGCGGGTCATCTACCTGTTCCAGAATGGAGCCCCCGCGCAGCAGGAGCTCTTCGATTACAAGCCGAAGCTCCGGGAGATGCAGGGGCAGGAGATCCCCCCCTCCGTCCGCGGCACCCAGCGCTTGACCGGCATGACCGCCTTCCAGTCATCCTTCCCCCTGGTCGGCTCCTTCATCGATTTCAAACCATACGGACAGTCGCAGGCCTGGATCAGCGACCTCCTGCCCTACACCGCGCGAATCGCGGATGACATCTGTATCATCCGGTCCATGTACACCGAGGCGATCAACCATGATCCGGCGCTGACGTTCCTGCAGACGGGTGCGCAGCAGGGGAATCGTCCCAGCATGGGATCCTGGCTCAGCTACGGGCTGGGCAATGAGAACAAGAACCTCCCGGCCTTCACCGTACTGCTGTCCCGCGGCGTCGGGAACGGACAGGGCGTCTATTCGAAACTCTGGTCGAACGGCTTTCTGGACTCCGTACATCAGGGAGTCCAGTTCAGCAATGGCGAGGACCCGGTCCTGTATCTGCGCGACGGCATGAGCCGTCAGGACCGCCGCGTCATGCTCGACCAGCTCGAGCAACTGAACAGCGAGGCCTATCGGGAGTTCGGGGATCCTGAGATCCTGGCACGCGTCCGGCAATATGAAATGGCCTATCGCATGCAGACGGAGGTGCCTGAGGTCATGGACCTCTCGAAGGAGCCTGACAGCATCGTCAAGCTGTATGGCCCCGACTGCCTGGTGCCCGGCACTTTTGCCGCCAACTGCCTGCTGGCACGCAAACTCTCCGAGAAGGGCGTCCGGTTCGTGCAGCTGTACCACCAGGGATGGGACCAGCACGGGAACCTCCCCTTCGAGATCCGAAGCCAGGCGAAGGATGTGGACCAGGCATCGGCGGCATTGGTCACCGACCTGAAACAGCAGGGGTTGCTGGATGAAACCCTGGTGATCTGGGGCGGCGAGTTCGGCCGTACGAGCTACACCCAGGGTAAGCTGACGGCGGACAACTACGGCCGCGACCATCATCCGCGCTGCTTCACCATCTGGATGGCAGGCGGAGGCGTCAAGCCCGGCATCGTGTACGGCGAGACCGATGACTTCGGATACAATATCGCCAAGGATCCCGTCCATGTGCACGATTTCCATGCCACGGTCCTGCACCTGCTCGGACTGAACCATGAAAAGCTCGTCTTCAAACACCTGGGACGCCGCTACCGGCTCACCGATGTGGCCGGGAAAGTGGTCGACGGCATCCTGAGTTGATATTTATTTTCCCGGAATCTCCAAGACGCCCCATTGATATCGATGCATCCTAGACTCAGGCAGGCCGCGGCACAGGGATTGATCGTACTCGACATCTTCGTGTGTTTCCTGCTCCTGTTTGCCGACAGGCTGGTCCTGCCGTACTGGCTGCAGCCGGTGGGCCGCATGCACCTGATGCTGCTGCATTTCCCCCTGGTCCTACTGGGTATCGCGGTCTGGTTGCCGCTGTTGGGCCTCGGCAAAGACAATGCGCAATCGGTTTCATTTGTGCGGTTCGGCAGGGCGTTTTTATGGACAGGCACCTGGCTGGCCGGCCTCACGGTCGTCATGGGACTCTTCCTGTCGCGTGAGGATGGCTATGCCGGTGATGCGTTGACCCGGCATCGCTGGACGGGTGCTCTTTTGTTCTTCGCGGCTTCGATGCTTTACCTTGTCAGCGGTAAAGTATGGTCTCGAAAGATCTGGACATCCGTCTCGGCCTTGTCCATCACCGGGCTGCTCCTGGTGACGGGCCATTACGGCGCCACGCTGACCCATGGAGACGGCTTCATCCTCCAGCCCATTGTCCGGGAAATGAATACAAAGCCGGTGTCCATCGACCAGGCGGTCGTCTATGCCGATATCATCCAGCCCATACTGGAACGGAAATGCGTCACCTGCCACAACCCGAATAAATACAAAGGCGAGCTCCTGCTCACCGACAGCATGGGTCTGCTCAAAGGCGGGAAGACCGGGCCTTTATTCGTGCCCGGCGACAGTCGTGCCAGCCTGATGATGGAGCGGATCCATCTGCCTATTGGCGATGAAAAACACATGCCACCCGAAGGGAATGCACAACTCACTTCGGCGGAAATCACCTTGCTGTCGCTGTGGATCGACCACGGGATTGGATTCCAAAAAAAACTGGTCTCGTTGCCGGAAGACGACTCCCTCAGGGTCATGGCCGCAGCCTATTTCATGCCTGTCACGGACTCTTCGAGTCTATTCGATTTCCCGGCGGCGGATGAGGCGTTGATAACTAGACTGACCACCGCGGATCGCAACATCTCACATGTATCAAGGCAGTCCCCGGCGCTGGAAGTCAGCATCTACCGCCGCGACGGATATGGGGTCAAGCAACTGGAGGAGCTGATGGATATCCGGCAGCAGGTCGTGACCCTGAAGCTGAACAAGTTGCCCGTCGGGGACGATGACCTGAAAGTGATCGGGCGCTTTGAGAACCTGCGGCGACTGGAGCTCAATTTTTCCGACATCACCGACAGAGGGCTGCGGGAACTCACCGTGCTGAAGCAGTTGAGGACATTGTCGCTTTCGGGCACCCGGGTCACCTACGAGGGTCTGAAGCAAGTGCTGCCATCTTTCCGCAGCGTGCATTCCATCACCCTTTGGAACACGGTGCTATCGACACAGGATGTTTCGGGACTGCGGCAGGCATTCCCGGGCATTGACATCGTCGGCGGCTCCGGATACGAAGGCAAGGACACGTTGACCTTGAATCCGCCGCAGGTGAAGAACAGCACCCTGGTGTTTCGTGATTCCGTCGCTGTACAGCTCGCCCATCCGGTCAGAGGGGCCGAGATCCGCTACACCCTGGATGGTAGCGCGCCCGACAGTCTTCGATCCCCCGTTTTCCGGAATGCGATACAGATTGCAGGGAATACGCGCATCATGGCGAGGGCCTATAAGTCCGGCTGGTATGGCAGCGAGGTTGTGCAGTTCGATTTCCTCAAGAATGCGATCGTCCCCGACAGTCTGCGCTTGCTCTATCCATTGAACAACGTGCATCTGGCTGCCGGCGCCCAAACCTTCTTCGACACGAAGCTCGGGGTTTTCGGGGCCAACAATCCC
The DNA here is from genome assembly GCA_010027295.1 of Chitinophagia bacterium. Lineage (GTDB taxonomy): Bacteria > Bacteroidota > Bacteroidia > Chitinophagales > Chitinophagaceae > Pollutibacter. The sequence goes on along the minus strand of RGVM01000168.1, from coordinate 1,010 downwards.
GCCTGGGCGAACTTCTGGGCGGGTGCCCGGAAAAACGACATGGGCCTGGTGTGTTTCTTCAACAAACCCGTCAGTCTGTCCACCTTCGGTTTGCATTACATGGTAGAGGAGGAGACAGGCATCCATCCGCCGGAAGTGATCGAGGTCTGGGGTGGTGCAGATGAACAGAGCCTGAAACGAATCGCTACCATCAGGCCAGAGCGTCCTGTCAAAAAGGAGAAGCTGCTGAAGATCGCCGAGGCGTCCTTCCCGGCGAGGATGGTGTCCTGTCTGAAGATCATAGCGAAGCCGCCGTTGGACCGGAAATCCAAACAGCCGAGGCTGATCCTGGTGGACGAGATGTTCTTGAACTAGGTTCGCCCCGCCCTTGCATTGAAAGCAGGCACGGGCGTATTGTTTACCCTCGTATCGTGAACGAGCGTAAAAAAGCACAGATATTACCCTCGAATGACCTGCGAGCTTAGATATCAGACCTGAACCGCATGGGCAGTGTAGGCTGCATTTCGCCTTGCCATGACTTGCCTATGCGTTAGATTCCCCTTCACCCCCTTCCTCCTCCGCCTTGGAGGAGACCATCATGAACACTCCGAATACTGCGAACGCCAGCCCCGACCACAGGTTCAGCTTTGCTCCCGCACCCGTCAGATAGCCCGCCAGCACGATGACGGCCATCAGCGCGAAGAACAGCCCGATGATGAAGCGCAGGTCGGTGAATCTCGTTTGCATCTGATATCGTTTAGTAGAATATCCAGTTCAGCAGGAGGGTCAGTATCACCAGCAGCAGGCCCAGCGAAGAGGCCTTTCGGTACCAGGGCAGTCCTGCCGTCGATGGCTTCTCGGTGAGCGAATAGACGAGTCCGCGCAGTTCCGAGTCGGGCTTGGGGGCCGTCATCAGACTCACGATCACGGTCACACTGAAGTTCACGATGAACGACACGGAGGCCACGGCGAAGGCCTGGGCCATACCGCTGCCGATGGTGAAGGCCGGCGAAATCCATCCGCCCTTACCC
>RGVM01000167.1 GCA_010027295.1 Chitinophagia bacterium | reverse complement strand
ATGTCTTGTGGCTGCGTTCGACGAGCACCAGGGTCTGAATTTTTTTCGGGTACCTGTCGAGGAAGGGTTTGAGGGCATAGAGCAGCGTGCGACCGCTGTTGGCGACGTCGTCGACCAGTATCACGACTTCTCCGTCCACCTCGGGCATCGGCTCTATGACTGCGCCGGCGGGCCTGCGCTTGTCGATCGAGAGGGGGAAGAGGGAGACGCGGACGGGGGATATCTCTGCCAGCAGCAGCTGCAGTCTCCGGGCCACCGTATATCCGCTGTCGCGGATCCCAACCAGGACGATGTGCTCCTCGCCCAGGTTGTTCTCCAGGATCTCGAAGGCCATGCGTCGGAGCTTCATGGAAGCCTGTGCGCCTGTGAGGATGTGTTTTTTCTCCATCTTTGCAGTGTGTGCGGCGAGGGCCGTGCATCGTTCCCCCTCTCACAAAAATAGCCCACCATGGGATTGCTGCCGCAGATCGCCTTCGCGCTGATGACGGGACTCGCCGTCTGGCTGTTCGCCCGCAGGGTGTCCGCCATCCGCAGGAACATCCTGCTGGGGCGCGACGAGGAACTGGGCGGCAGTAGGTCGGAGCGACTCCGCAACCTCCTGATGCAGGCGCTGGGTCAGCGCAGGATGTTCCGCAACCCGCTGGCGGCCGTCCTCCACCTCGTCATCTATGCGGGTTTCATCATCATCAACGCGGAGGTGCTGGAGATCGTGCTGGACGGGCTGCTGGGTACGCACCGCCTCTTCGCGCCGCTGCTGGGCGCCGCATATCCCGTCTTGATCGACGGCTTCGAGATCCTGGCGGCCGGCGTCATCGCGGTCTGCGTCGTCTTCCTGGCGAGGCGCAACATACTATCCATCGAACGCTTCCGCAGTAGCGACCTCGACGGCTGGCCCCGGCGGGATGCCAACATCATCCTGCTGGCGGAGATCGTGCTCATGGCACTGTTCCTGACGATGAATGCATGTGACACGCTGCTGCAGGCCCACGGGGTCGGGCACTATGCCGACCACCCTACAGGCGAGTTCGTAGTGTCCTCCCTGCTGCAGCCCCTGCTAGCAGGGCTTTCCGATGATGGGCTGACGGCCATCGAAAGGCTTTGCTGGTGGCTGCACATCGCCGGCATCCTGGCCTTCCTGAACTATCTGCCCCGTTCCAAGCACCTCCATATCCTCCTCGCCTTCCCCAACGCCTGGTACGTGCGGCTCGCGCCGGCCGGGCGGATGCCCAACATGCCCGAGGTGCAGCGGGAGGTCCTCTATGCGCTGGACCCCTTGCTGGCGTCATCGGCGCCTGTCGATGCCACGCCTACGCGCTTCGGCGCGCGCGATGTGGCGGATCTGGGCTGGAAGAACCTGATGGATGCCTACAGCTGCACCGAATGCGGACGCTGCACGGCGGCCTGTCCGGCCAGCCAGACCGGCAAGAAGCTATCCCCCCGCCGCATCATGATGGCCACGCGCGACAGGCTCGAGGAAGTGGGCGCCGGCATCGACAGGACGGGCGCCGTCGTCGACGACGGCCGCAGCCTCCTGCGAGACCACATCTCGGAGGAGGAGCTCCGCGCCTGCACCACCTGCAACGCCTGTGTGACGGAATGCCCCGTGGGGATCAGTCCGCTCGACATCATCCTCCGAATGCGGCGCTACCTGGTGATGGAGGAGGGTTCGGCCCCGCAGGAGTGGACGATGATGTTCGGAAATGTGGAGAGCAGTTTCGCCCCCTGGAAGATCGGAGGCGAGGAGCGCGAGACCTGGGCGGAGGGGTGAATGCTCCCGGTAGGCATACCTTTGACGAGAAAACCATCATCCATGGGGATACCCATCATGAGCGAGTGGCAGGCCCGGGGCGAGGCGCCCGACGTACTCTTCTGGGTCGGCTGCGCGGGCAGCTTCGACCCGAGGGCCAGGCGTGTGACAAAGGCGCTGGCTGCCATCCTCGAGCACGCGGATGTGCGCTACGCCGTGCTGGGCAGGGAGGAGATGTGCACGGGCGACCCGGTGCGCCGTGCCGGCAACGAGTTCCTTTTCCAGATGATGGCCCACCAGAATATCAAGACATTGAATGGGTACGGCGTGAAGCGGATCGTGACGGCCTGCCCGCACTGCTTCAACACGCTCCGCAACGAATATCCCGAACTGGGTGGCGACTACGAGGTTATGCACCATGCCGAGTTTCTGCAGCGGCTGCTCGATGAAGGCCGCATCAGGATTCGGGAAGGCGGTCCCTTCCGGGGTCGGAAAGTCACCTACCACGACTCATGCTACCTGGGACGTGCCAACGGCGTCTACGAGGCGCCCCGCCGCGTGCTGGAGGCTCTGGACGCCTCGCTTGCCGAGATGGGACGCTGCCGCAGCCGCGGCCTCTGCTGCGGTGCCGGAGGGGCGCAGATGTTCAAGGAGGAGGAGAAGGGCGAACGGCGTATCAACCGCGAGCGGACGGACGAGGCCCTGGCCACGGGAGCATCGGTGATCGCCGCAGCCTGCCCCTTCTGCAACACCATGCTGACGGACGGCGTCAAGTCGGCCCCCGGAGCCGATAAGGGTGACCCGGCGGAGGTGCTCGATATCGCCGAGATGATCGCCGCCTCGCTGGAAGGCGGACATTCATGAGACATCACACACAGCCCCATCCGAAAACAAATATGAACTGGGCGTACCGACATCTGCTGCCTTCCGATTTCGCGCCGGAGTCCCGGGTCTGGGTGTACCAGGCCGGCCGGCTCTTCACCATCGCGGAGGCCCTCCGGATAGAGGAGGCGCTGAAGGGCTTCACGGATGCCTGGCAGTCGCACGGAGCACCGGTGAAGGGCTTCGCAACGCTCTTCTTCGGCCGTTTCATCGTCATCATGGCCGATGAGCGCATGTCGGGCGTCAGCGGCTGCAGTACGGACGCCTCGGTCCGGGTGGTGAAGGGCATCGAGGCGGAGACGGGCGTACCGCTCTTCGACCGCCGGATGCTGGCCTTCGTTCGCAACGACAAGCTGGAGTTGCTGCCCATGGGACAGCTCGCCTATGCCTGGCAGAATGGCTTCATAGACGCCGGGACGCTGTTCTTCGACAACACGGTCGGCACGAAGAAGGACCTGGAGGAGCGCTGGATGGTGCCTGTCGGCAGCAGCTGGCTGGCGGGTCGGCTGGGCTCGATCACGGGCTCACCCGCCTGAACGGGTACCGGGAGTGGCGGCTCCCCGGCTGCGTTCCTGCGGCAGGGCCTTTCTGATCTGTTTAGAGGCGGCGAGGGTGCCCGACATGTTGTATCCGATGGTCAGGCGGTAATTCCGCGTACGGCTGAGGCTCTGCCCCTCGGTGCGGAAGTTCACGCCCTCGGTGACGGTACGGTATTCCTGCTGGATGAATGGGTCGACAGCCTGTGCCGTCAGGATAAGCCGTCTTTTGAGCAGTCTGTACTGGGCACCGAAGACCATGTTGACGGTGCTTCTGACGGTGCCTTGGGGGTTGGCGTAGCGGTTGACGCCCAGGGAGGCCGTCGTGTTCCAGACCTGCTGGTTCGGGGCGTAGGTGAGGTTGACGCGTCCGTTGATGGAGGCGGCGTTCCGGTAGCGGTTCACCAGGATGTCATGGGCGCTGTAACGGTTGTAGGCGTAGTAGGCGTTGGCGTTCATGCGGAAGCCCTTGGACAAGTTGAGGTTCATCCATCCGTTGAACTCGAACTCCTCTCGTCCGCTGATATTCTGCCATGTAATGTGGGTGCGGCCGTCCTCCTGCAGGGTGCGTACGGTGGCGAAGATGTCGTCCACCCGGTTGTAGCCGATGCCGGCGTTCATCTGGAAATTATCGAGTGTGCGGCCGAAGTTGAGGTCAAGGCTGTGTGTGGGCGAGGGGAGCAGGGAGGCGTTGCCGAAGCGGAGGTTGTAAGGGTCGGTGTAGTCGATCGTCGGATTCAGCTCGCGGATGCCCGGGCGACGGAGGGTGGCCCGGTAGATGAGGCTGAGGCTCGACTTGCGGTTCCAGTAGCGGGAGATGTTGGCGAACGGGAGCCAGTTGCCATAGCTGTTGCGCACTTGCTTGGCGTCGCGGATGAGGTCGAAGAGGATGGATGTGGACTCGTAGGTGAGGCCGGAGGTGGCCCAGAACCTTTCGGCGAGCCGTTGCCTTAGAGACAGTGTGGATGCCAGGATGTCCTGGCGGAAGTCGAAGACGTTGCTGAGGGCGGGACGGGGTGTCTTGCCGGCACCGGAGGTGGCGATATCGTATGACTGAAGGTCCACATGGGTGGCGTTCCGGATGAAGGCTGCGGCAGTGGACAGTATCGTCCGCTCGGGGATGAGGGGTTTATCGTAGGCGAGACGGAGCGAAAGGCTTCGGGAGATCGTCGTCTCGTCCTGTTGCTGGGCGGAGTCCCTTCCGGTGAGGGGCTGACGAAGGGCGTCGAAGAACGACTGCCGGAAGTCGCGAAGGCCCTCGGTGTCGGAGTGACCGGCGCTCCCGTTGAATCGAAGCTGTTCGCCCTTCTGCCTGCCCTTGCGGATGTAGGAGAGGGTGATGTCGGGGTTGATGTTCTCACCGTCGTTGACGACATTCCTCACGCTGCTGCGGTAGACCTGGGCATATCGGTTCTCGTTCTCGTAACCGATGCGGTTCGTGTTCCGGTAGCGGTTGGCGTTGAACTGTACGGCCGCGCTGAGGATGTTGCGGGCGTCGATGTCCTGGTCGATGGCCAGCCTTGCGAGCGGGCGCCAGGATCCGCTTTCCGAGCGGTTGGATGTGAGCAGACGGTTTGTGGAGTCGGGGAAGCGGTTGGTCCTGGCGGAAGCGCTGAGGCCGAGGACCCTGCTGAAGCCGGTGCCTGCGGTGAACTGGACGGAGAGGTCCTTCCGCCGGAGGCCGGCATGACCGTTGAGGGCGGTCTCTCCTCGGGTGCCACCCGTGACATTGACACGGCCGTTCCATCCTGTACGGCCCTTCCGGGTGACGATGTTGATCACGCCGCCGGGTTCGTTGGCATACTGTGCGGGCGGGTTGGTCATCACCTCTATCTTCTCGATCATGTTGCCGGGCAGCGATTCGAGGAAGTCCTGCATCTGACGGGCGTTCATCTCCACGGGCTTGTCATCGACAAGTATGCGGGGCTCGCGGCCGCGGACGGTGACCTTACCGTCGGGGTCCTGTGCCACTAGGGGGATGTTGCGCAGCAGTTCTGAGGCGTTGGAGCCGGCCGAAAGCGGGGATTCTGTGGCGTTGAAGACGATATTGCCATCCTTGGACTCGATGAGCGGCTTTTCGGCATGGATGACGATCGTCTCCAGTCCCGTGGTCTTAAGGGCAAGGGGTATGTCCGCTAGTATGACTTCAGCCTTGTCGGGTCGAACTCTGATGCTGTCGATCCGCAGCGGGTCATGGCCCATGGATGATATGTGGAGGGAGTAGAGGCCGAAGGGCAGATTCCGGAACTCGAAGCTACCCAGGCCGTCGGAGACCGACTGACGACGAAAGGAGGGCTCCTCGAGTGACTGGAGGAGTAGGGTGGCGCCGGTCACCGCATCAGCGTTACCCTTTGTGAGGAGGTTGCCGCCTAGGGATCCTGGGGATTGTGCGACGGCACCTGTTGTCATGGTCATGGCCAGGACCGACAAGAAGAGAACAAAGAGGGGTTGTGGTACACGTGCCATGGACGGATGAAGATACACGTAAAACGCTAAAATGGCCTGTTTATACAGACCGTTGACAGGTTTTATACGGATGTCGTGCGGCTTGCAGAAGGGATCACTCCTCGGAGGACCTGCGGAGACATTGTTGCCAAAGGGCGGCCAGTCGACGGTTCCCCTCCAGTGAGAAATGGCATCTGTCGGGCAGCCGGAATACAGGGTCAGACAGCAGATCGGAGTTGGGTCCCCTTTTGACACCCGGGAGGTCGCGTATCAGCCTGTCCTGGATATCGAGTAGGACGGTGTCGCTACCCCGGGTTCCGCAGCGGGTGGTCTGAGAGAGGTACACGGGAGCGGTGACCCCATCGCGGCGCAGGTGCGCCAGCAGTTCGACAAAATGGCCGTAGTAGCGTTTGTTGCCGCTTTGAAGCCGGTGGTTGTACTCCCCCTGGTGGAATAGGAGTCCGTCGACGCGTCCGAATCGTGCGATGAGTTGCCGGTGGCTGTGCAGGAGATAGTTGTAGAGTTGTCCCTCGAGCATCTGCTCAAGGGTGATGGCTCCTATCGATGCCACGGCGAAAACCACGGCCCAGGCCGCCATCTTGAACAGCCCGATCACGATCGGCACGTTCGCCACCCTCAATGCCAGCGAAACCGGCTCGGTTAGGGCCGCAGCCACCACCACTGACGTGACCCCCTTTATCGGTCCAGGCCTTATGAGAGTGGGTGGTTGTGGTCATGCTGCAGCTCCCT
>RGVM01000166.1 GCA_010027295.1 Chitinophagia bacterium | reverse complement strand
GTTCAGCGCGATTTATCTCTGGGTCGGCTTCATCGTCGGGATCGCCTTGAGGTGAACACAGGGGACAGCACACATGTCCTCATTCGGCCTGCACGTTGGTCAATCCCGGCTTGTCCACCTCGATGGATCCGGCCCAGACGCACATCGTCTTGCTGGTTTCGAGCATGGCTGGGTTTCCGCCGATCTTGAGTTTCTTGGCGACCGGGTCCCAGGGCATCACCGGTATCGGGATACAGGAGGAGGGGACGAAGACGGGCACGGGACCGGCCATCTTCCAGTTCATGGGGTTGGCGGGTGAGTTGCAGTTACCGAAGGCGGGGATGTTGAGCATGGGGATGAAGTCCATCTGGGTGGCGATGGCGTTGGTGTTCGCGTTCATGGTCATGGCGATGGGCAATACGATCATGTCCTTCGAGCCCGACCCGAAGGAACATTTCAGCTTCGCACCCATGCATACGCATTTCGGCATAATGGTTCCCCTGTTTTCCTTTTGATGTGAACGAAGAGGGGGCGCCCTCCCCGATATGCTAAGGTAGGGCCGTTACATCGATTGGCAAGGCTGTGCCATCCTTCCCTACCCCCGTGCCATGGCCGGTGTCCGGGAAAATGGCAAGGTCTTCTTTCCCTCAGGCATCCTGATCTTACATCGAAATCAGGATCGGGTGTGGTGATCCGCGGCAATGATTACTTTCACGTCAAGTATTCGATATGGAATCCCAAGTTTCGACCGGTGCGTACGTCTTTTCCGATGACATTCCCTGGAAGTCCGTCGATCCGGGTGTGGAGCGCAAGATCCTCGGCTACGACGGCAGCCTGATGATGGTATGCGTGCGCTTCGAGCGCGGCGCGGTGGGCTCGCTGCACCGGCACGTGCACCGTCAGGTGACCTATGTGCAGTCGGGCCGTTTCGAGGTGACCATCGACGGGGCGACGAGGATGCTGGCCGCCGGCGACTGTTTCTTCGTGAGCCCCGACCTCGTGCATGGCGTGGTGGCATTGGAGGAGGGCATCCTGGTCGATGTGTTCACCCCGATGCGAGAAGATTTCCTCGGCTAGCGACAATGCCCGGCATCTCCTCCGGGTCACAGTACAACGTTTTTTTGGGTATCTTTTCGGGATGCATGTCCAAAAGTCCATCTCCCGGCTTTGCCTGGCGTTCTCGACGTTGTGGCTATTGACGGTTTCGCATCGTCCTGTCGAAGCATGGCGCCATCGTGAGCGGCGGCCCAACATCCTCTTTGCGATTGCCGACGACCAGTCTTTCCCGCACGCTTCTGCCTATGGCAGCCGGATGTTCCGTACGCCCGCCTTCGACAGTGTGGCTGCCTCGGGCGTGCTGTTCCGTAACGCCTTCGCGGCGGCCCCGCAGTGCAGTCCCTCTCGTGCGGCGATTTTGACAGGCCGGAACATCTGGGAGCTGGCGGAGGCCGGCACGCATTCGAGTCTTTTCCCGGCGCGGTACCGGCTCTTCACCGATGCCTTGGAGGAGTCGGGCTATGCCGTGGGGTATACCGGTAAGGGATGGGGCCCCGGCAACTGGAAGGATGCGGGGAGGACGCGCAATCCGGCGGGCCATGAGTACAACGAGGCGAGGCTCAAGGTACGGCCGAGCACCGGTGTGCATGCCACCGACTATGTCGCCAATTTCAGGAGCTTCCTGGCGCGTCGCGAGGCGGGACGGCCCTTCTTCTTCTGGTATGGGGGCGAGGAGCCGCATCGCGATTACGAGGCAGGATCGGGGTGGAGGGCCGGTATCCGTACCGACTCCTCCGAGATCCCGGGATTCCTGCCCGACCATCCGGTGGTGCGAGAGGACCTGGCCGACTATGCCTTCGAGATCGGCTGGTTCGACCGGCAGCTTGGAGAGATGATCCGCATGTTGAAGGAATCTGGCGAGTGGGAGAACACGATCGTGATCGTGACGGCTGACAACGGCATGGCCTATCCTTATGCCAAGGCCAACCTGCAGTCCTTCGGCACGCATGTGCCCCTGGCCATCTGCGGTCCGGGCGTACGGATGCTGCAGGGTGGTACAGATGCGTTGGTCTCGCTTGCCGATATTGCACCGACGGTGCTGGAGATGATCGGACTATCGCCATTCCCCGACATGAGTGCCGTTTCCATGCGGCCGCTGCTCAGCGGTGGCATGCGTGCGGGTATGAATGCCCTGCATCGGTTCATCGTGACCGGTAGGGAGCGGCACACGCATGCGCGTCCCGACAACCTCGGGTATCCGGCGCGGTCCCTCTTCGACGGGAGGTATCTCTTCATACGAAACTTCAAGCCGGATAGATGGCCTGCCGGCGACCCGCCCCCTTCGGCAAAGGAGGCCGGCCCCATGCCGAAGGGCATGAAACCGATTGTGGAGGGGTATGAGGATGTTGACGAGTCGCCCGTCAAGTCGATGCTCATCCGGGAGCGGGATCGCTTTCCGCTGCCCTTTGCACTGGCCTATGCCCGCAGGCCCGCCGCGCAGCTCTACGACATCAGAGAGGATCCATATTGTCTGCACGACCTGGCGGCTTCCAAGCGGCACCGTTCATTGATGCGTCGCCTGTCGGCAAGCCTCGATTCCACCTTGCGGCGCCAGGGCGACCCGCGCGTGACGGGCAACGGGGATGTCTTCGACAGCTATCCGCGATTCGGCAACATGCGGCCCTTCCCCGGCTTCCGGGCGCAGGGCGTGTACAACCGGTGAGACAATGATTGTCATATTCATTCACCATGCCATGTGCATCCACGACGCCATTCATACTTTATATTCATTCAGGGAAGTATTGGAATCTCAAAACCTGACAGCATGAACAGAAGACAGTTCGTAGGCCGAATCGGGAACAGCAGTCTGATGCTCCTGGCGTCGGGTTTGCCGTCGATGGCGCGTGCCGCCGTCGGCGATGTGGGCGGCGAGTTCCTCTTCGTCGAGGCGGAGCAGTTCGCGCATCACGGAGGGTGGGAGCTCGACCAGCAGTCGATGCAGCGGATGGGTTCCCCCTATCTGCTGGCCCATGGCCTGGGCATACCGGTGGCCGACGCCACAACGGAAGTACGGTTCCCGTCCGCGGGCCGTTACCGCGTATGGGTGCGTACGCGCGACTGGGTGGCGCCCTGGAAGGCACCCGGCGCCCCCGGCAGGTTCCAGCTCCTGGTCGACGGAAAGCCCTTGCCGGAGACCTTCGGCACGAAGGGTGCCGACTGGCACTGGCACGACGGAGGCATTGTCCGTGTAGGGCGGAAGGCCCGACTGGCCCTGCACGACCTGACCGGCTTCGAGGGACGTTGCGAGGCGGTGTTGTTCTGCAAGGACCCCGACTTCATCCCGACGAACGAGATCGACAAGCTCACCGCCTTCCGTCGTCGGCTGCTGGGCTTACCCGACCGACCGGACGCGGGGGGAGCGTTCGACCTGATCGTGTCGGGTGGCGGTCTCGCGGGTACCTGTGCCGCCATCGCCGCCGCGCGAAACGGTGTGCGGGTGGCGCTGGTCCAGGACAGGCCGGTGCTCGGCGGGAATGGCAGCTCGGAGGTGCGCGTATGGCCCGAGGGGCATACCAACCGTTCGCTGTACCCGCATGTGGGCGATATCGTCAACGAGATCCTGCCGCCGATACAGAAGAAGTCGGGCCAGGTGCTCAACGGCGTCTCGGCCGACCATTACGACGATGCCTTGAAGCTCCGAATCGTGCGAGCCGAGCCAAACATCACGCTGCTGTTGAACCACCGGGTAGTGGCGGTGGAGACGGAGGGCGATCTGATCCGGGCCGTGGTGGTGCAGAGCACCCTCACGTCGCGCCAGACGCGGTTGGAGGGGAAGCTGTTCTCCGACTGCACCGGTGACGCCACCATCGGCTACCTGGCCGGTGCCGACCATGAGTATAAGGTCGAGCAGCTGATGGGCAGCACCAACCTCTTCAACGTGCTCGACGCCACCAACCGCGACGAGGTGCTGGCCTGCGAGTGCAAGGACAAGGCCGCGCTGTCGATGAAATGCGAGGCCGGCGATTACGATCAGCCCTTCCCGCGCTGCCCCTGGGCGCTGGACCTCACCGACAAGCCCTTTCCCGGGCGCAAGGGTGTGAAGACCTTCGGCAAGGAGGGCCTGGCCTCCTTCGCCAACATGTGGTACTGGGAGAGCGGTTTCAATAAGGACCAGGTCAACGACATAGAGCTCATACGCGACCACAACCTGAGGGCCATGTACGGCGCCTGGGACGTGTTGAAGAACGTGGACGGCATGTATCCCAGGCATCGGCTCGGATGGGCCGCTTTCATCGCGGGGAAGCGCGAGTCGAGACGGCTGATGGGCGACGTGGTACTCGATGCGAAAGACTTCAAGGAGCAGAGAAAATATGAGGATGCCTCCTTCCCCTGTTCCTGGCACGTGGACCTGCACAGTCCGAAGAAGGAGTTCAAGGAGGGTTTCGAGGACATGGAGTTCGTGGCCGACTACACGCGCGGCAAGGAGTACCAGTACGGCGACGAGTATTGGGCGCCGTACCGTTCGCTGTACAGCCGCAACATCCGGAACCTGTTCATGGCCGGCCGGTGCATCAGCGTGACGAAGACGGGCCTGGGTCCCGTTCGGGTGATGAAGACTTGCGGCATGATGGGCGAGGTGGTGGGTAAGGCCGCGGCCGTCTGCGTCCGGCAGGGTGCCTATCCGCGCGACGTGTACACCCATCATCTGAAAGCGCTGCAGGCGTTGTTGCAGCGGCCCGGCTCGGCCAGGGTTTGACGGCAGTGCGTGTGCATTTGATGTTTTTCCATTGGGGGAACCTCGTGGTTTTTTCTGTCGTACCTTCTGCCTGGACAATCCCTGTAATCACCATGACACAACCCATCCCTTTTGAGGGGCAGACGGCCATCGTGACCGGCGCCAGCTCGGGTATTGGCTTTGCCATTGCCGAGGCACTGGCAAAGCAAGGAGTGGCTGTCTTCAACTTCGACAAGACGCCTCCGCCGGAGCCTTTGCAGCGCGTCGGATGGCGGCAGGTCGACATCACCGACGAGGACTCCGTCCGCATCGCCGTCGACGGCATCCTCGAGGAGCGCGGTGCCATACACATCCTCGTCAACAGCGCCGGTATCACGGGCCTGACGAACCGAAAGAGCCACGAGACCGACACGGGTGATGTGCGTCGTGTGATGGACGTGAACTTTTTCGGCTCCTACCTCACCTCGAAGCAGGTGCTGCCGGTGATGACCGGACAGGGCTACGGGCGCATCCTGCACATCGCCTCCATCGCGGGCAAGGAGGGCAATGCCGGCATGCTGGCCTATTCGGCCTCCAAGGCCGCTGTGATTGCCCTGGCCAAGGTGCAGGGGAAGGAATATGCCGAGACGGGCGTGACCGTCAACGCCCTGGCGCCCGCGGTCATCCGCACGCCGCTGGTGGATGGCTTGCCCGACGTGCAGGTCGATTACATGACCTCGAAGATCCCGATGCGGCGCTGCGGTACGCTGCAGGAGGTGGCCGAGATGGCCCTGTTCATCGTATCGCCTCAGAATAGCTTCACGACGGGCTTCACCTTCGACCTGTCGGGTGGGCGGGCCACGTATTGACACATCAATCCTATCTCCTATGCCGAATGCGATCCAACCCGAAGGCATACCCGTCGGCGTGGTGGGACTGGGCCTCATGGGCTGCAGCATCACCACCTGCCTGCTGATGGCGGGCCATCCGGTGGTGGCCGTCGCCCCCGTCACGTCCGACCTCGACCACGCGCTGTCGCGCATCAGGGGGCATCTGACGAAGTCGAGGGAGGAGGGACTCACGCCGCATGGACCCGAGCGGCACCTGCAGCGACTCGTGATCACGGAAGACTACCGCGAGCTGGCGACGGCGCGACTCGTTGTCGAATGCACCCTCGAGGATGCCGAGGTGAAGCGCACCGTCTATGCGAAGGTGGAGGCGGTCATCGCCGACGATGCGCTCCTCACGTCGAACACCTCGGCCATACCGATCAGCATCCTACAGGGGTTGACGCTGCGGCCCGAGCGATTCTTCGGACTGCATTGGGCCGAGCCCTCGCACACCACGCGTTTCCTGGAAGTGATCTGCGGCGACCGGAGCGATGTCGCCATGGGTGAGTCCCTCTATGACCTGTCCTGGCACTGGGGGAAGGAGCCCACGCTGGTGCGGAAGGACATCCGCGGCTTCATCACTAACCGTCTCATGTACGCCATGTACCGCGAGGCCTGCCACCTCGTGGAGGGCGGCTATGCCACGGTGGAGGATGTGGACAGGGCCTGTCGCAACAACGCCGGCTACTGGATGACGCTGGTGGGTGTGTTCCGATGGATGGACCTCACAGGTGTGCAGGCCTACCATACCGTCATGAAGGAGCTGCTGCCGACGCTGAGCAACGCCACGGAAGTGCCCAGGCTCATCG
>RGVM01000165.1 GCA_010027295.1 Chitinophagia bacterium | reverse complement strand
CCCATCTTCGACTTGTTCTCGGTGCCGTCGATGTCGATGAGCATCCGGTCGATATGCGCCTGTTCGGTGACTTCGATGCCGATGAGCTGGTCGGCGATAGTGTCGTTGACGTTCCTGACGGCCTTGAGGACGCCTTTGCCCATGTACCGGGTCTTGTCGCCATCGCGGAGCTCGACGGCCTCGTGCTTGCCGGTGGAGGCGCCGGAGGGCACGGCGGCACGGCCCATGGCGCCGTCTTCCGTCAATACGTCTACCTCGATGGTGGGATTGCCCCGGCTGTCGAGTATCTGCCGGGCATGGACATGGGAGATATGGCTCATCTTTCTAAGGGTTTGTAAGGGTTGATGGCGGAGCGCCGCGGCTTAGGCCGTTTGGGCGGGAGGTCAGCGGGTGAGTGCCCGGAAGACCTCTTCGAGGGTGCCGCTTTCGGTCTGCAAAGAAACGATATTCAGGCCATGGGACAAACAGCGTTGCATGAGTGCGCGGCCCAGGGCTTCGGGGTCGTCCGACTCGAAGGTCCATCTGCGCCCGTCCTCCGACCCCTGGCAGGATGCGGCGGGTAGGCCGTCCCAGGTCTCGGTCCCCACGGGTCTGTCGACCTGCAGGGCGAGCCTGCCGTGGCCTGTCTGCGACCTGAGCTCGGAGAGCGGGCTGTCGGCCACGATACGTCCACGGTGGATGATGACGACCCGTTCGCAGAGGGCTTCCACTTCCTGCAGGATATGCGAGGAGAAGAGGATGGTCCGCTCGCGACCCAGTCGTCGGACGAGGTCGCGTATGTCGGCGATCTGGTTGGGGTCGAAGCCGGATGTCGGCTCGTCGAGGATGAGCACTTCGGGGTCGTGCACCAGGGCGGCCGCCAGGCCTACGCGCTGCCGGTAGCCCTTGGAGAGGTGCTGGATGGGCTTGCGGACCTCCGGCCGCAGTCCGGTGGCCTCGACGGCCTCCTCGACGCGGGCCCTTGCATTGCGCAGTCCGTGAAGCTCAGCCACGAATCCCAGGTATTCGCGCACGTACATGTCGGGATAGAGCGGGTTGAGTTCCGGCAGGTATCCGATGCGGCGTTTGACCTCCAGGGGCTGCGACCTTACAGAGAAGCCCGACACCGTCACGTCGCCTGCATCGGGCTCCAGGTAGCCGGTGACCATGCGGAGGGTGGTGGACTTGCCGGCGCCGTTGGGGCCGAGGAATCCGGTGATGCCGCCGCGGGGCAGGGAGAAGGACACGTCATCCACGGCCCGCTGGCCGCCGAACGACTTGCAGAGTCCGCTGACTTCGATGGACATGCCGCGAAGTTAGTCCACATCGAGTTCACCGGAGCTCTCCGGAAGCCTGTCGTATTCTCCTTTCACGGCATACCATCCGAAGAGGAAGAGTCCCACCGAGATGGGCAGGAAGACGATGCAGAAGACGGACCACTGGATCTTCGTGTCCGTGACGGGCTTCCGGGCGACTTCCTGCAGGGCCGTCGACACCAGGAACCAGAGGGCCGCTGGGGCCAGGGCCATCCAGAGGAATCCCGCGATCCGCTTGACGATATTCATGTTTTTCGTTTAGTCGTTGACGTTGGGGTCGATGCGGTTGCTGACGTAGAGGGTGCCTATGACTAGGCAGAGGCCTGCCACGGCGATGGGGTACCAGAGGCCCACGAGCGGGTCGGCGGCGTCCATGGTCGTGAGGAGCACGGCGATGAACGGCGTGAGGCCGCCGAAGACGCCGTTGCCCACATGGTAGGGGAGCGACATGGAGGTGTAGCGTATCCGTGTCGGGAAGAGTTCGACAAGGAAGGCGGCGATGGGTCCGTAGACCATGGTGACGAAGAGGATCTGTACGAAGACCAGGGCCACCATCCATCGGTACCTGTCGGAGGGCAGCTCGCGGCTCACCTTGGGGCTGCCGGCGCCGATGGGGCGCTCATCGGCATAGAGGGTGTCCCGCCTGACCTCCTTCTCCAGGATGCCGTTGGGGAAGGCGCGGTAGCTGGTGACGTGCACGAGGCTCCATTGCTTCCCGTTGGACGGGGAGAGGCTGCGCTGCACGCGGTCGAGCGAGGGGTCGGAGGCCAGTCCCTTCGTGCTCGACGTGTCGAGCATGGCCTGGTAGACGGGCCGGTAGGAGGCCACGGCCAGGAACATGCCCGCGAGCATGATCCACTTGCGTCCGATGCGGTCGCTCAGCCATCCGAAGAGGATGAAGAAGGGGGTTGCCAGTACGATGGCCCAGATGAGGATGGTGCGCGTCTGGCCGAAGTCGATGCGGCAGGCGTTTTCGAGGAATGTCTGCGCGTAGAACTGTCCGGTGTACCATACGACGCCCTGCCCCATCACCATACCGAAGAGTGCCAGGAGCACCATCTTAAGGTTGGAGCGGTGGGCGAAGCTCTCGCGGATGGGGTTGGTGGAGGTCTTACCCGACTGCTTGAGTGCTGTGAAGGCGGGCGACTCCTTCATGCGCAGGCGGATGTAGACGGACACGCCGAGCAGGACGCTCGACAGCAGGAAGGGGATGCGCCATCCCCAGTCCTCGAATTTCTCGATGGAGATACCCGCGTCGGCGTCGAGGTTTGACCGGGTGCCCAGGATTATGCCCAGGGAGAGGAGGAGTCCGAGTGTGGCCGTCGTCTGTATCCAGCTCGTGTAGTAGCCGCGCCGTTCGGAGGGGGCGTGTTCGGCCACGTAGGTCGCGGCGCCTCCGTACTCGCCGCCCAGCGCCAGTCCCTGTACCAGGCGGAGCACCAGGATGATGATGGGGGCTGCGAAGCCGATGCTGGCATATCCGGGCACGAGTCCTATCGCGAATGTCGAGCCTCCCATGAGGACGAGGGTGAGGAGGAAGGTATACTTGCGGCCGACAATGTCGCCCAGCCGGCCGAAGACGAGAGCGCCGAAGGGCCGCACGATGAACCCCGCCGCGAAGGTGGCCAGCGTGGCGAGGAGGGCCGCCGTCGGGTCTGTCTTGGGGAAGAACTGCGCGGCGATGATGGGCGCCAGGCTTCCGAAGATGTAGAAGTCGTACCACTCGATGAGCGTGCCCACGGAGGAGGCGCCGATGACCTGCCAGATGGGGTTGCGTCCCTGTGCTGCTTTCGTTCCGTCCATGGTCGGTTGTAAGGGGTTATGGGATGCCTGTGATCGGGCATCCAATATAGACGATTTGGGCCGAAGCGGCCGGCCGGTCGGTAGAAATTTTCTAACTTTCCGACTCAACCCAGAGACTTCCGAACCATGTCATATCCCTATCAGATCACATCCCTGGAGGCGTACCGGGCCGAATGGAGGAGGAGCATCGACGACCCCGAGGGCTTCTGGTCCGACGTGGCCGGGCATTTCACCTGGCGCCGCCGCTGGGACAAGGTGCTGTCCTGGAACTTCACCGACCCCGACGTGCGTTGGTTCGAGGGGGCGCGTCTGAACATCACCGAGAACTGTCTCGACAGGCATCTGGAGGAGAGGGGTGACCAGCCCGCCATCCTCTGGGAACCGAACGACCCGCAGGACGCACCCCGCGTGCTGACCTATCGGCAGCTGCATTTCAAGGTCTGCCAGTTCGCCCATGTGCTCCACAACAACGGCGTCCGCAAGGGCGACAGGGTCTGCATCTACATGGGCATGATCCCGGAGCTGGCCGTGGCCGTCCTGGCCTGCGCGCGCGTGGGCGCCATCCATTCCGTGATCTTCGGCGGCTTCTCCGCGCAGAGCATCGCCGACCGGCTGCAGGACGCCCATGCCGAATACGTCATCACCTGCGACGGCGCATTCCGGGGGGCGAAGGACATCCCGCTGAAGAGCGTCATTGACGATGCACTCGTCTCCTGTCCCTTCGTCAAACGGACCATCGTCTTCACCCGGACACGCACCCCCGTCTCGATGATCAAGGGTCGCGACGTGTGGTGGGAGGACGAGATCCACAAAGTCGAGTCGGCCGGCAACCCGCCCTTCCCCGCCGTGGAGATGGATGCCGAGGACCCGCTCTTCATCCTCTACACCTCCGGCTCCACCGGCAAGCCCAAGGGCGTGGTGCACAGCAGCGCCGGCTACATGGTCTACACGAACTACACTTTCGTCAACGTCTTCCAGTACCGTCCGGGCGAAGTGCATTTCTGCACGGCCGACATCGGCTGGATCACCGGGCACTCCTACATCGTCTACGGCCCCCTCGGGGCCGGCGCCACCTCGCTCATGTTCGAGGGTGTGCCTACCTGGCCCGACGCGGGACGGTTCTGGGACATCGTCGACAAGCACCGCGTCAACATCCTCTATACGGCCCCCACGGCCATCCGCAGCCTCATGGCCTACGGCCTCGGACCCCTGCAGGGCAGGAGCCTCGAGACCCTCCGCGTGATCGGGACGGTGGGCGAGCCCATCAACGAAGAGGCCTGGCACTGGTACGACGAGCACGTGGGACGCCGCAGGTGCCCCATCGTGGACACCTGGTGGCAGACCGAGACCGGCGGCGTCATGATCAGCAACATGGCGGGCGTGACCCCCTCGAAGCCATCGCATGCGACCCTTCCGATGCCCGGCGTCGAACCCCTGCTGGTGGACGAGGCCGGCCGCGAGGTGGTGGGCAACGGCGTATCCGGCAACCTCTGCATCCGCTCCCCCTGGCCCTCCGTCATCCGCACCACCTACGGCGACCATGAGCGTTGCCGTACGAACTACTTCTCCACCTACCCCGGCCTCTACTTCACGGGCGACGGGGCCCTGCGCGACGAGAACGGCTACTACCGCATCACGGGGCGCGTCGACGACGTCCTCAACGTCAGCGGCCACCGCATCGGCACCGCCGAGGTCGAGAACGCCATCAACATGCACGCCGGCGTCGTCGAGAGCGCCGTCGTGGGCTACCCCCATGACATCAAGGGACAGGGCATATACGCCTATGTCATCATGGGCGAGCTGCATGGCGACGAGGAACTCACCCGACGCGACATCGCCCTCACCGTGAGCCGCGTCATCGGCCCCATCGCCAAGCCCGACAGGATACAGTTCGTGACAGGCCTCCCCAAGACGCGCAGTGGAAAGATCATGCGCCGCATCCTGCGGAAGATAGCCGAGGGCGAGACCCAGAACCTCGGCGACACCACCACGCTGCTCGACCCCGGCGTGGTACAGGACATCTCGAAGGGACGCATCAACCGCTGACGAACTACTTCCGGATCACCACCTCGGTGCCGACGGGCAGGAGTTCAAAGAGTTCGAAGACCTCGGAGTACTTGAGCGAGATGCATCCCTCAGTCCAATTAATGTAGCGGTCCACCGCGTACTCCTCGTGCGGCCGGGTCCCATGGATGCCGATGCCGCCGCCGATGCGGGCGCTGCCGGGTATGACTCCCTCCTTCTTGCGCTGGTTGAAGCGGGAGACGCTCTCGCGGTTGGGGTAGTCCAGCAGCAGAAAGCAACCCCATTGGGAGTGCTGCTTCTTGTGGGTGATCCGGAAAGTCCCCTCCGGTGTGCGGCGGTCGCCCTCCATCATCTTGTCGCCCTGGTCCTTACTGCCGAAGACGACGGGGTATTTCGCCACCCACTCACCGTCCTCGTACAATGTCAGTTCGTAATCAGATTTGTCGATGACGATTCGGTAGGTCGCTTCCGACCGTATGGCCGGTGAGGTAACTGCCGTGTCGAATGTCTTTCCCCGACAGGGTGCTGTCGAAAGCGCCAGGGTAAGGGGTAGGATGGCGAGATGCATCGGTCGTAGGGTTTGGAGTCCGCACATTCTATACCAAACAGGATGCCTGATTTCGGGGATAAGCGGTCATCCCCCCGTTTTTTATGAATGCTTTATGTAACGACGAAGGCCGCATGTAGCGGCCTTCGTGGAAGATGTCAAGCAATGCGTATGCTGTCATTCGAGTGTCGGCAGGGGCAGGTCCCGCTTCAGCATAGCGTCGCGGTTGGCCATGTCCCAGGCGGTATGGAAGACAAGTCGTGCCCTTTTGGCCAGCAGTGGGTAGTGGATCTTGTCAGGTGTGTCGGTCGGCTTATGGTAGTCGGCCTTCAGCATGCCGTCGTAATAGAATATGATGGGGACGCCTTTGCGTGCGAAGTTGTAGTGGTCGCTGCGGAAGTAGATGCGTTCGGTGTCTTTGGGGTCGTTGAACTTGTAGTCGAGCGTGAGCTTCGTGTGTTTGGCGTTGACCGCCTCGCTGACGGGTTTGAGCTCGGTGCTGAGTTTGTCGTCACCTACGACGTAGACGTAGTTGGCGGTATCTGGGGAACGGCGTTCGGTGTCGATGCGGCCGATCATGTCGATGTTCAGGTTGGCGGTTACGCTGTCGAGCGGAACGGTGGGGTGGTCCGTGTAGAATTCCGAGCCCCAGAGTCCCTTTTCTTCGCCGCTTACGGTCATGAAGAGGATGCTTCGGCGGGGTCCCCTGCCCTCCGCCT
>RGVM01000164.1 GCA_010027295.1 Chitinophagia bacterium | reverse complement strand
CTGGCTGTCGTAGGCGGGGTACTCGAAATCTGCGCCCGTCTGGTCTCCCTTGAGGGCGTTGGTGTAGGGTGCATCCCCCCACAGGTCGGCGATGGTGCCGAAGATGAAGGCCTTCATCGTCAGGTGCACGCCCTTGTGGAAGGGCAGCCCCATGGCGTCGGCCCGCTCGCCGAGGAAACGGTTGGTACGCAGAAGGCCGTACCAGCCCGTCCAGTCGACCAGGCCCCACTCATACTGGTTGTGGCCGGTCCACCAGCCGTCCTTCTGGGTGTGCTGCACCACGCCGGCGATGTCCTGATAGCCCATGTTGAGCATGTTCAGGGCCACGCCGCGCTGGATGCCGGGCATGAGCAGGTTGGGGTTGGCCTCGGAGGTGGAGACGCCGTTGGGGTTGACGTTGTACTCGTCCAGCTTCTTGCATGAGCCCAACAAAAGGACGCTCGCTAGCCCCGCTGCGATACCGTAACTGTGTATCCTTGTCATAAGATGTCGTTTCGGTTTTGGATTAGAAGGTCACGTTGAGCTTGACACCGGCCGCCATCGTCCAGGGGATGACGTTCTGCAGCTCGATGCCCTGGCGGAAGAGGTTCTGGGTGTCGCCCTGCTTGCCGCCGATCACCTGGAAGGCGCGCTCGGGGTCGATGCCGACATTGTCCTTCGTCCAGAGGATCAGGTTCCGGGTGAACACGGCCAGGTTGGCGTTGCGCACGCCCTTGACCACCTTCGGGAGGTCATAACCGATGGAGAACTCGCGGAGCTTCAGGAAGTCGGCGTCGAAGGTCACCTGCTGGTTGTAGCTCCACGCGAACATGTTGGATGCGGGGTACATCATCGTCCCGGGGCCGCCCAGGTGCTCCCTGTAGACACCCGGCGAAGTCTCGATCACGCCCGGGATGAAGACGCCGTCATTACCCGTGCCCGTGCCCAGCGGAATCGGGAAGCCGCCCGTGGCCTGCGTGTAGCCTCCCACGCGGGGGAAGTTGCCGTTCTGCGGGATGATGTACAGGCCGGGATTCGACTTGAGCAGGGCCACCAGGTCGGCCGAGGACATGAGACCGCCGGCGATCAACTTGTCGATCTGCAGCTGCGACTTCCAGTCGGAACCGCCATAGCGATAGGTGAACGACTGGTACTGGCCGCCGATGCGCCAGTCGAAGCTGGTGTTCAGTGTCCAACGCTTGTAGCGCAGGCTGGACTGGATACCTACAATGGCGTCGGGGTTGAAGTTGCCCACCTTCATGCGGGCCTCCCGCGTGTTGTCGGGGATCCAGCTGCCCTGGGGGGTGAGGATGGGCCAGTTGTAGTAGGGCGACTTGGGGTCGGTCACCCGGCGGTAGCCGCGGCTGTAGAGGTTGCCGATATCCTCGCCGACGAAAGTCTGCGCGCCGCCGTTGTTGTCATCCCATAGCGTGATGAAGGTCATGCCCGGGGTGAGGCTCTCGAGGCGGGTACGCATGCGCGTGACGTTGGCGCTGATGTCCCAGGTGAAGCCCGACTTCGTCTTGATGGGCGTGCCGCTCACCATCAGCTCGAGGCCTCGGCTGGAGATCACGCCCGCATTGATCTGCTTGGCGGAGAAACCGGTGGAGGCGGGCGACTGGATGTTGAGGATCTGGTTGGTGTTCTCCTGATGGAAATAGGTGCCCTCGATACGCAGCCGGTTGTTGAACATGGCCAGGTCGATGCCGAACTCGCGCGAGGTGTTGATCTCGGGCTTGAGGTTCGGGTTCAGCAGGGTCCCGGGATAGGAGTTGAAGACCAGCGTACCCCAGGAATCGGTGCCCAGGACGGGCTCGAGTGCGTAGGGGTTGGTGTCATTACCCACCTGCGCCCAGCCGGCGCGCAGCTTGAGGAGGTTGATCATCTTCGGCAGACGGAAGGTCGAATTCGCGAGCCAGCTCAAGGAAGCGGAGGGATAGAAATACGAGCGGTTGCTGGCGGGCAGTGTGCTCGACCAGTCGTTCCGCGCCGACACGTCCAGGTACACCTGGTCGCGCCAGCCCGCCGAAGCCGTGGCGAAGGCGCTGTAGATGGCCTTCTCGAAGCTGCTGTTGGAGTAGCGGATACCGGCGGCGGTGATGTTGCTGATGCGATACAGGTTCGGGATGACGAGGCCCACGCCCGGGGCGCTGCCCACATAGTTCTCCCGGAACTGCTGCATCATCACGTTGCCACCCGCGGAGGCGGTGATGTTGAAGTCGCCGAACTTCTTGCGGTAGTTCGTCATGAACTCGACGTTGGACTCGCCCCAGCCGAGGTCCTGCAGGTGGTAGGCGCCGCGGCGCTCCTGTGTGTACGACCAGGGGATCTTGGTCTCGCGGTCCTCGACGTAGGTGTCATAGGCCAGCCGGAGATGCGAGGAGAGGGCCTTGCTGAAATTGTACTCCAGCTTGACGTTCCCGAAGACCCGGTCGCGCACATAGGCGTTGGTGATGCCGTAGGCGATGAAATAGGGGTTGTCCATGTTGTCGGTCGGCGCCAGCTGCTGGATGCCCTCCTGGCCGGGTGCCCAGATCGACTTCAGATCCAGCACGTTCACATGCGACCAGTTGTAGATGGCCTCCACCTCGTTTGCCCCGCGGTTGCCTGTCTTGGGCCGGTCGTTCGACTTGGAGCGCGAGAGGTTCAAGTCGAGGCTCATGCGGAGCTTGCTGCTCAGATCGTAGGTGCTGGTGAAGGCGAGGTTGTGGCGGAAGAGGTCGGAGTTGGGGATCATGCCCTTGTGGGTCATGTTCGTGTAGGACAGCCGGTAGGTCGACCGGTCGGAGGAGCCCGATACGGAGAGGGAGTTGGTGGACGTGATGCCCGTCTCCAGGAAGTTCTTCATGTTGTCGCGATACGACTTCATCTCGGTCGGGATCTTCGCACCCGTCGTCGGGTCGACCGGGCTGTTCCACTGGACGGCCTTGATGCCCTTGTCGAGCTCGATGCCGGCCCAGTAGGCGGAACGCTCGTCGAGCAGCCCCACGCGGTTGCCGTTGGAATACTTGTAGTGGAAGTCGAGGTAGCGGTAGGGTGCCTCGAAGACGTTGCTCGAGGAGAAGTTGACCGTCAGCGCCTCGCCCTTGCGGCCCTTCTTGGTCGTCACGATGATGACGCCGTTGCCCGCACGGGAGCCGTAGAGGGCCGCCGCACTGGGCCCCTTGAGGACGGTGATGTTCTCGATGTCCTCGGGGTTCAGGTCGGAGATGGGGTTGCCATAGTCGACCTCGTTGCGGCCGCCCATCGAGCGCATGTTGCTCATGGAGTTCGACACCGGCACGCCGTCAATCACGAACAAGGGCTGGTTGTCGCTTGTCAGCGAGGTGGCGCCACGGATGACGATGCTCGTCGAGGAGCCGACACCGCCTATCTGGTTGACGGTGACACCCGCCACACGGCCCGCCAGGGCGTTGATGGCGTTCTCCTGCGTCACGGTCCGCATGGCGTCACCCTTCACCTTGCCTACGGAGTAGCCGAGCGACTTCTCCTCGCGGGTGATGCCCAGGGCGGTGACGACCACCTCGTTCAGGCTGCCCGCGGCGGAGGCCAGCACGAGATCGAGCGTACGGCCCTCGGCCGCCACCTCGCGCGTCTCGAATCCGGCATAGGAGAATACCAGGACGGCTGATCCGCCCGACACCTCCACGGAGTAACGACCGGAGGCATCCGTCATCACCACCTTCGTACCACCTTTGGCCTGGACGTTCACCCCGGATAGCGGCGCACCGTCCACTCCGGACGTTACCCGGCCGGTGACCGTCCGCGTCTGCGAAACGGCACACTCCGTCGTAGCCACGACCAGGGCCAGTGCCGCCAATGGAAGGCAGATAAGCCTTCGCAACATCGTTCTCACGTACATAAGCGTTGGTTTTGGGTTTTGGGACCGGCATGTCAGGGCCGAAATCCAAGGGTCAAATTAGGAACATCTCGAATACCGAAATTAACCCTACACCCAAATAATTGAACTATCTTGGCATTAATTCTTGGTTAAGCCGACAATTCATGCCAATCCTGCGTCCACATCTCCTCAAAATACAGCCCAGTCCCCTCCATTCGTACAGCATCCGTCAGGATATCCTACCCCATTTCTATCACCGCTACCATTTCCATCCCGAAGTGGAGTTGCTGCACATCGAGCGGGGAACGGGCACCTGGTTCGTCGGCGACCACGTGCAGCGCTTCGAAGGAGGGGAACTGCTGCTCATCGGTGCGGGCCTGCCCCACTACCTGCGCAGCGACGAGGACTATTTCAAGGGTGACGAACGGCTGGAGGCGAGGGCGCAGGTGGTACACTTCCTCCCGTCCCTCTTCGGTGAGTCCTTCCTCGGGCTCATGGAGAACCGGGCCATCGCCCAGCTCCTCGAGGCGGCCCGGAAGGGGTTCGCCATCCACGGCGAGACCCGGCGGATTATCCTGGAGCAACTCCGCTTCATGCTCGGTGGCGGACGGATGAACCACGTGCTCCAGCTCTTCCAGACCCTGGAGTTGCTGTCAACCAGCGAAGAGCTGGTACCCCTCTCGCGGCTCGCCGCGGAACCCGACGTGAAGGCGGGCGAGTCGGACCGGATGAGCCGCATCTACGGCTATGCCGCCCGCAACTTCGACCGGCGGATCCGTATCGAGGAGATCGCCCGGGAGGCGCATATGAGCCCGCACTCCTTCTGTCGGTACTTCCGCCACCAGACGGGGCGGCGCTTCACCCACTTCCTGAACGACATGCGCATCGACTACGCCTGCAAGCTCCTCCGAGAGCAGGACCTCAGCGTCGAACAGGTGTACCTGCGGGCGGGGTTCAACAACTTCACCCACTTCAACAACGTCTTCAAACGCACCACGGGAAGGACCCCCCTTCAATACGCCAAGCAGTTTGCCGCCTGACCCTGGCCGCTGTCCGTACTCAGTGGTAATGGGGAATCGTGTTGTCGTGCACGCGCTCGGGCGTCTCAGGCATACGTTCGCGGAACCGGGCTTCCCTACCCTTGCGGCGCTTGCGCAGGTCGAAGGCGTCGTAGAGCTCGCCAGTGGCCGTGAAGGAGCGGAACTGAATCCGGCCGCCGTCGACACGGACCGACTGGAACAGCTGCGTGTTCTCGGCCTTTCGCTCCAGGGTGGCGTCGTATTCCTGCCAGCCCCCCTTCTTGAAATCATACATCTTCCCACCACTCACACTGACGACATACACCGAGCCCCCCTTGCGGTCGCGCCGGTTGACGCCGGTGGAGGCGTTGGTGGCGAATGACCGGGCCCTGCCCCGGGCATAGGTGTGGTCGTGCCCCTGTAGCACCAAATCCACATGGTGCTTGTCGAAGACGGGCTTCCAGAGCTCCCGCAGCTCCTTGTTGTCACGGTCGCCGGTGGTGGAATAGATGGGGAAATGGAAGGATAGGATCGTCCAGCGGTTCGGGTTGTCGGTGAGCAGCGAGTCCAGCCAGTCGCGCTGGGCCTGTTCCTGTTCCATCGAGTTCAGCACGACGATGCGGGCACCCTGGTAGTCGAACCAGTAGGCCGTCTCTTCCAGCCCGGACGGCCCATTCCCGGGCAGGGTGAACTGGTGGCGCCACTGCACCGACAAGGCGCTCCGCTTCGCCTTCGCATCCTCGGCGGTGAGGGGCCGATATTCATGGTTCCCCGTGACGGGCACGCTGGGTAGCATACCATGCAGCCATCCGCCCGCCGCGAACCACTCGCTCCACTGGCGCTCACTGTGGGCATCCGAGACGAGGTCGCCCGCATGGATGACGAACCGCGCATCGGGCGAGGTCTGGAACCCCTGTCGTATCAGCCGCGACCAGAGCTCGTAGATATAGTTCTGCGCATCGCCGACATAGAGGAAGGTGAAGGGCTCCTCCCCCGCCGAGGCGGTCCGGAACTGGAACCACTCGCTCCAGTGCCGGCCGTCGCCCACCCGGTAGGCATACAGCGTACCGGGCTGGAGCCCGGTGAAGGTGGCCGAATGGTGGTGCGACACGGCGCCGGCCGTCAGCACGCCCCGCCCGTCCAGCCGCGTGGTGACGGCCGGCACGTCGACGGCCGTCTTCCGCAACCGGGGCGCCCCGTGGGCGACGCTCAACTGCGCCAGCGCCGCCCGAATCGTCGTATCCGTCCGCCAGGTGACGCTCTGCGTACGGGCAGGGTCGCCAGAGAACGTCAGGATGATGCGGTCGGGCTGCGGACTGGGAGCACCCCAGCCGGCCGGGAAGTCGACAGACTCTGGATAGGGCTGCGACTGCCCCGACGCGGCGATGGCGAAGACCGTGGACAGTCCAACAAGGAATGCTCTCATCGGAGTGTGTATGTGGGTGATGGGAAAAGTCCTTCCGGCGAAGAGATCATTTCTTCGGCTTCTTCTCCGGCGCCTCGAGCACCTGGCCTGCCCGCAGGAGTTCGGCGCGGAGCTCGGCATAGTGCA
>RGVM01000163.1 GCA_010027295.1 Chitinophagia bacterium | reverse complement strand
CATGCGGATGCCGAGGTCGCGCACGACGGACGGCAGCCAGGAGCCCGTGGCGATGACGAACTCGTCGGCACTGAAAACGCCCTTGTCGGTGAGGACGGCAGTCACCTTTCGGCCCTTCCGTTCGAAGCCTGTGATTTCTGTGTTCAGCTGCAGTTTCGCGCCCATGCGGAGCAGCGCGTCGTGCAATGTCCGCATGAAGTCGCCCGGGTGTATGTGGCAGTCGATCGGGTAGAGCACGCCGCCGGCGGTGCGCACTTCCACGTCGGGTTCCATCTCCTGTACCTCGCGGCCGTTGAGGATGCGCGTCTCGATGCCCAGGGCCTCGGCCTCCCGGGCCAGTTCCATCTCGTGCTTCTCCGTGGCCGGACTCTTGTAGAGCATGAAGCATCCGTCCTCCTGCATGCGGAAGGTGTTGCCGAGTTCGTGCAGGATCTCCGTCTGGAGCCTCCGGCTGAGCTGGAGGATCGCATGGAGGTGCGGCACGTTGCGCTCGACGGTATGCTGGTTCGACTGTTTCCAGAACAGTAGTCCCCAGCGGATCAGGCCGGGGTCGAGGCGCGGCTTGATATAGAAGGGGGATGAGGAGCTCAGCATCCAACGGAGCCCCTTGGCGATGATGCCGGGGGACGCCAGCGGCACGAAATGGCTGGGGGAGACGTAGCCGGCGTTCCCGAAGGAGGTGCCGCCCGTGATGTCGCCCCTCTCGATGACCGTGACCTCGTGACCTGCCTGGCAGGCGTAGTAGGCGCTGCAGAGCCCGATGACGCCGCCGCCCGCGATGATGACCTTCGCCATGTTCCTTCAGTCTTTTTTTGGGCGCACAAGGTAGCCACTTTTCGGCCTCGGGAGGCGCTGGGTGGCAGCCTTTCCGCAAGAGCCGGAATCAGGGGATGCGGCAGGCGTCAGTAGTTGATCTTGATTTCGCGGATCGCGGTCGGAAGCCATACCTGCATCTCCGTCTTCCCGCGGTTCGCCCACGCGTAGTAGGGGATGGCCGTCATCCGGCGGATCTCCGTCTGGGCGGACTGGCCGTCGGGGGCGATCGTCAGCACGGGTACATTGGCAGTGACGGTCGTCACCCTTTCGTCGGCGATGTGCAGGGATGCGGTGTCGAAGGCCGTGTTCTCCGGTACGACGAGGTTCCAGGCATGTCCTTCGTTGTCGGTGCCTTCCACGCAGTACACGAGCGGGCCCCGCTGGATGGCCACCCTCCCTTGGTTGGGTTTCAGTTCGTCGCGCGAGACGAGGCGGGTGACGGGCATCTCGAAGGCCCATTCAACCCGGTCGCCTTTCTTCCAGGTGTTCTCGATGAGGGCATAGCCGTCCTGCAAGGTGTGGGCTACGGGCTTGCCGTTGACACGGAAAACGGGTGCGGGTCCGGCGGACTGGCCGGAGGCGGGGGTGTAGAGGTCGCCGGGCACGGGCTTTCCCGTCAGCCAGCCGGGGATGCGTACTGCAAGCTTGAAGCGTGACTTCTCGGCGGGGTCGAGGGTGAGGGCCACTCTGCCGTCCCATGGGTAGCCTGTCTCCATCTGAACGCCGATGCGGACACCTCCCCTGGTGAAGGCGGTGCGGCTGCCGACGAATAGATTCACGGCGATGCCCTCGGGGGTGGTGGCGTAGACGTAGTCGCCGAGGGATGCCACGAGCCTGGCGATGTTGGAGGGGCAGCAGGCCGTGCCGAACCATTCGCGTCGCTGGTGCTGTCCGCGCGAGGCGAGGGGGTTGCCGTAGAAGAAGCGGTCGCCGCTGAGGCTGAGGCCGTCGAGCGCTCCGTTGTAGAGGCTCCGCTCCAGGATGTCGATATACTCGGAGCGGCCGGTGAGGCCGTTCATGCGATGGTTCCAGAAGACCATCCCCACCGAGGCGCAGGTCTCGCAGTAGGCTTGTTCGTTGGGGAGGTCGTAGTCGCGCGTGAAGCCTTCGTTGCTGCCGGCCGAGCCGATGCCGCCGGTGACGTACATGTTCCGGAAGACGACATCCTCCCATACCCTGCGCATGGCTGTCAGGTAGTCGGCGTCCCCGGTTTCGGCGGCCACGTCGGCCGCTCCGGTATAGAGGTACATGGCGCGTACGGCGTGTCCGGTGATCTCGCGCTGGTCCTTCACGGGTACGGCGTCCTGCGCGTACGCGGTGTCCTTCCAGTCGGTCCAGGTGTAACCCTTGGCGTGTCCGTGGCCCCGTTCCGACAGCAGCCAGTCGGCCAGCTTGAGGTATCTGCGGTCGGAGGTCGTGCGGAAGAGTTTCACCAGTGCCAGTTCGAGTTCCTGATGGCCGGTCACCCAGTGTCTTTTGCCGGGCCCGAAGATCGAGTCGAAATGGTCGGCCCAGCGGATGGCGACGTCGAGGAGTTTGCGCTTGCCGGTGGCGTTGAAGTAGGCGACGGCCGCCTCGATGAGGTGACCGTTGTTGTAGTCCTCGTGCATGCTCATGTCGGAGTAGCGCTTCTCGAGTCCGGTGAGCGTGTAGAAGGTGTTGAGGTAGCCGTCGGGCTGCTGTGCGGCGGCGATCTTGTCGATCCATTCGTCGCACTTCCGCTCCATGTCGGAGCTAGGATGCGTCTTGAGGGAATAGGCCATCGCCTCGAGGGCCTTGAAGACGTCGCTGTCGTCGTAGAAGATGCCTTCGTGCTTCTCGCCCTTGCCACGTGCCACTTTCTCGAAGTTCCGGATACGGCCCGTCTTCAATTCGGTCTGTTGGATGCAGGCTTCCAGGGTCTTGGTGGCCACTTTGTCGATCTTGGGCTTCCAGAAGGCGTCTGTGACCTCCACCTGGGAGAAGCTGACGGGCTGCAGCTTCCGGAGCCCCGTTTGAGCGATTGTCTGGCCTAGGGGTATGGCGAGTGTCGTCGAGATGGCGAGGGCGGCGCGGAAGGCCATGTGTAGGAGGCACGACTGACGCCGCTTCTGAACGGTCTTATGAAAAGCCATGAGGATTGTTTGTGTTCCTGTGAATGTACAAAGATGCCGGCTTGGAAGGTTGCCACTCATCTTGTCCGGACGGGCGAACTGCTGGGAAGGGGACATCTATCTCGACCTATGTCCATGATGTACATACCTCGGGATTGGGCATCCGCCCATCATCAGTGGTAGCGGGCATGATGTCCATCCATTCCCTTGCAGTGGATGGTGTGCAACGCATGAGGGCACATGTGCATCCGATCGCAAAGGGGATGCGACATCATACCTCCGCCACTCGGAAGGGCTTCACTTCGATGCTTTTCCAGACGCCTTCCGTGATGTAGGGTTCGTTCGCATACCATTCCCGGAAGTCCTCCTCCGTCTCGAATTGGAGGATCATGACGGAGCCCTTCATTTTCCCCTCGTCGTCGAGGATGGCGCCGCCCATGACGTAGCGGCCCTCCGATTTGAGTTTGCGGGCGCCGTCGAGGTGGCGGGGGCGGGTGGCCATCCTGCGTTCCGGGGCGCCCTCGTCGCGGCCGTCGTGGGAGATGATGACATACTGCTTCATGGTGAGTTGCTTTTGGGATCAGATGACCTGGAATCCGTGGGCGTAGGGGTCGTCGTCCGGGTCGATGGAGAGGGTGTTGAGTCCGGTGATGCGTGCCCAGCCCTCGATGGAGGGTCGGATGGCGGGACGTCCGTCGATGCTCATGACCGATTCGATCCGTCCGGTGAAAGTGCTGCCGATGATGCTCTCGTGGATGAAGGGCTCGCCTTTGCGGAGCCTGCCCTTGGCGTACCACTGTGCCATGCGGGCCGAGGTGCCGGTGCCGCAGGGGGAGCGGTCGATGGCCTTGTCTCCGTAGAAGACCGCGTTTCGGGCGGTCGACCGCGGGTCGATGACCGTGCCCGTCCACAGGATGTGGCTGCAGTCGCGGATGGTCGCGTTTTCGGGATGTACGAAAGTGTATCGTTCGTTGATGCGGTCACGGAGTTCCCTGGCCATGCTCACCAGTCGGTCGGCGGGGAAGTGCTCGAGTCCGGGGAAGTTCTCCTGCACGTCGACGATGGCGTAGAAGTTCCCGCCGTAGGCGACATCGATCCGCAATTCCCCCAGGTCTGTACTGTCGACGTACAGTTCCTCCGCCGCCAGGAAGGAGGGGACATTGGTCAGTTTCACGGAGCGCACCCTTCCTTCCGATTCCGTGAATTCGATGTCCACCCTCCCTGCGGGCGCCTCCATGCGGAGTCGGCCAGGGGTCCTGGGTTGTACGATTCCCTTCTCCACGGCGATCGTCACCGTGCCGATGGTGCCGTGCCCGCACATGGGCAGGCAGCCGCTGGTCTCGATGAAGAGTACGGCGAAGTCGTTCTCAGGGTCGTGGGGTGGGTACAGGATGCTGCCGCTCATCATGTCGTGCCCGCGCGGCTCGAACATAAGTCCTTTCCGGATCCAGTCGTATTCCCTCATGAAATGCTGGCGCTTGGCGCTCATGTCGGCTCCCTCTAGCTCCGGTCCGCCCCGCGCCACCAGTCGTACGGGGTTGCCGCAGGTGTGGGCGTCGATGCACTCGAATAGGTGGCCGGATAACGGCGCCGACGCGCTTGCATCGTACGGTAATGGATCTGATCTCATGGCATAAATCTACCACCAAAGCGGACTTTTCCAGCTCACGTGATCAGGAATATCAAGCGGTTTTGAGAACTCCCCCCAGTTCTGAGGACATATGGTGGTTTTGAGAACCGGGTGGGGTTCTCAAAACCGTGGTGGGTTCCGAGAACTCCCCCCCAGTTCTGAGGACATACAGGGGTTTTGAGAACTGGGTGGGGTTCTCAAAACCTGAAGTTTGGATTATTCCGATTTGGAAAGCAGTGCTCTCGATTTTTTACGAGTCAGCATTTTCAGGAAGTTCCTTTCGGAAGCCATATCCGCGTGTCTGATCTCGATGGGTTGCTCGTGATATCTCATGAATCCCTGGTGACCGCCGAAGGATTTGAGAACAGTATTCCTGCTCCTCATCGACTCTGGCATGGATACAAATCGTTGGAATGAACTGTGAGGCCAATCTTCCATTCTTTGTACAAACCCATGATGCACGGGGTTTGCATGGATATAATGAACCAGCTTGCAAAGCGAGAAATCGTCATCCAACGGCTTCCATTTCAGGTTTGGACGAAAAAGACTCCCCATACGCTTATGCATCTTGTTGAAAGATAATGTATAGCTGCTGCAGCAGTTTGCAAACGACTTCGAGATCCTCCTCGTCACCTCTTCCTCCGTCAGTCCTTCGAAACTCGTATCGCGCCGGACGATCTCCGGCAGTTCCGGGATGCCTACCGCCAGGTGGAAGTGGTTCGGCATCAGACACCAGGCGTGCAGGTCGACGGCGGGACTCACCCGCCGGAACAGTCCGCCCATGAAATGATGATAGTTGCGCTCCTCGGCGAAGATGTCCTCCCAGCCGTTGGCATGGTTGAAGACGTGGTAGATGCTTCCTGCTTCCATTTTTCCCGCAAGTTCCATTGGAGAGGAGAGCGTTCCCGGTGGGAATGACGGTCGGACGGGGCTCTTTTTCCATGCCAATGCGCTATTTTTACCCGACTCATGTGATCTTGTCACGTCCGGTTACGGATTCCGGACCACTCATATTCTCAACATGGAAACCTACGGCAAGCTCCTCCTCATCGCCATACCCGCCTTCCTGGTCCTGGTGCTGATCGAAATGGCCTATGGCTGGTACAAGGGCCAGGTGACATTCCGCAACCTGGACCTGATCTCCAGCCTGAGCTCGGGATCGACGATGGTGACGAAGGACATGATGGGGCTCACGGTCGTCGTCCTGTCATACGGATGGATGGTGGAGCACCTGGCACTGACGCATATCGATTCCGGCTTCTGGACCTATTTCATCGCCTTCATGGTGCTCGATTTTTCGGGCTATTGGACGCACCGCATCGCGCACCAGTACAACCTCTTCTGGAACAACCATATCATCCACCACAGCAGCGAGGAGTTCAACCTGGCCTGCGCACTCCGGCAGAGCATCTCGGTATTCTTTCGCATCTTCACCTTTCTACTGCTGCCCGCCGCCCTGCTGGGCGTGCCGGGAAAAGTCATCGGCATCGTGGCGCCCCTGCACCTCTTCGCGCAGTTCTGGTACCACACGCGGCACATCGGACGGCTGGGATGGCTGGAACACATCATCGTGACGCCTTCGCACCACCGCGTCCACCACGCCATCAACCCGCAATACATCGACAAGAACTACAGCCAGATCTTCATATTCTGGGACAAGCTCTTCGGCACTTTCCAGCGGGAGCTTGACGATGTTCCGCCTGTCTACGGCATCACACGCCCCGTCCGCACCTGGAACCCCATCAAGATCAACTTCCAGCATGCCCGCCAGCTGATTTTTGACGCATGGCATACGCGGAGCCTGCGCGACCGCCTCCGCATCTGGTTCATGCCCACCGGA
Source organism: Chitinophagia bacterium (assembly GCA_010027295.1). Taxonomy (GTDB): domain Bacteria; phylum Bacteroidota; class Bacteroidia; order Chitinophagales; family Chitinophagaceae; genus Pollutibacter. The sequence goes on along the minus strand of RGVM01000163.1, from coordinate 71 downwards.
TGGCGACCCGAGGATGTGAAGCACAGCCATCCGCTCTCCAAGATTGAGGATGTATATGCCTACAGCAAATT
>RGVM01000162.1 GCA_010027295.1 Chitinophagia bacterium | reverse complement strand
GGACTGGACAGGGTTCCCCTGCCGGTCGAGCTGTACGGTCTCGACATCCTCGAATTCCCATTCGATACGCTCGTCAGCAGGAAAGACGATGAAGTCGGAAGCGCCCATTTCCCTGCCGTTGACGGCGACGGATGCCTCCAGCACCGTGGCGCCGAGGGTCTCGAAACGCTGGAAGTAGCCGTCGGTGGCGCCCGGCAGCGGCTTGAGGCCTGCCTTCTCGAAAGCCTCAGCGATGACAACAGCCGCCTTGTCGATGCCCGGGGTGCCCGGACGTCGACCCTGCATCTCATCGGAGGCAAGCGTGCTGAGCGTACGCCGCACCCTGTCCTCGCGGATCAGGCGATCGAACGACTGGGCCTGCACTCCGACGGCACAGGACAGCAACAGTAGCGTGGGCAGGATGCGCATGCGGTTGATTTTCCCGGGAAGATACGGCGAGCCCGCCGTTCGCAGCCCAAAGGGTTTATGAAAGGAAACGCCGGATAGGGCATGTCGAGAGCCGTGCGGATGCAAAGAAATTGGAGGGCGCATCCGAAAAAATCGTTTCCTTTGCCTGTTCAATAAAGTCACAAGTTCCCACGCGAGATCAAAATGAAAAAAAACCTGGCCGACACGACCGCATCCCTCCCCCTGCCGGAGGTGACCATGCGTTGGGTTTTTTCTGTCCGCCTGCGACGGACGGTTTTTACCTCCAGCACCCATCCCTTCCGGGTGCGACGTTGATACCACTGCTATCATAGGATTCGCTCGGTGAGCGGGACTATGCATCCCCGCTTAGGGGAGTACGCACCCGGGACTCGCGTCCCGTCATTCTACCATCCCCCTTCATTCACATCGACATGGACAACAGGGAAACAAATTTCAAGGTCATCATAGCCGATGCATCTCACCTCCATTTCGCGGAAACCATCTGCAGCGAGATGGAGTCCTCGGCACAGGCCCGTGGTACAGGCATCGCCAAGCGCAGCCCCGACTACATACGGGAGAAGATACGGGAAGGCAAGGCCGTCATCGCCCTCACGTCGCAGGACGACTGGGCCGGCTTCTGCTACATCGAGACATGGAGCCACGGCCAGTACGTGGCCAACTCCGGACTCATCGTCGCTCCTCCTTACCGAAAGAGCGGACTGGCGAGGCTCATCAAAAGGCGCATCTTCGACCTCAGCCGCCAGAAATACCCCGAGGCGAAGATCTTCGGCCTCACCACCGGACTGGCCGTGATGAAGATAAACTCGGAACTCGGCTACGAGCCCGTTACCTATTCCGAACTGACGCAGGACGAGGCCTTCTGGGCCGGCTGCAAGAGCTGCGTCAACTACGACATCCTCATGAGCAAGGAGCGCAAGAACTGCCTTTGCACCGCCATGCTATACGACCCACAGGACCACTACGAGCCGGAGGAGACGAAGGAGTTCTTCGAGCGAAAGTCGAAAGGGCTCGAAAGACTCCTGGGCTTCAAGCGCTGGAAACTGCTGAAGCCATTCCTGCGCAAGGACAGGGACGGGAAGTCGGCAAAGTCGGTCTTCAGCCTTCCATTCTTCAACCTGTAGCCAACACAACCGCATACCATGCCCAGGAAGATCGTTCTCGGATTCAGCGGCGGCCTCGACACCACCTACTGCGCGAAATACCTCTCGGAGGAGAAGGGGTACGAGGTCCACAGCATCATCGTCGACACGGGAGGCTTCTCCCCGGAGGAACTGGCGGCCATCGGGGAGCACGCCCGACGCCTCGGTGTGGCCTCGCACACCGCCGTGGACGCCGTCAGGGGCTACTACGACCGGATCCTACGCTTCCTCGTGTACGGCAATGTCCTCAAGAACAACACCTACCCCCTCAGCGTCAGCGCCGAGCGGCTGGTACAGGCCCTCCACATCGCCGACCATGTGACGGCGCTCGGCGCCGATGCCGTCGCACATGGCAGCACGGGCGCCGGCAACGACCAGGTCCGTTTCGACATGGTCTTCCACATCCGCATCCCGGGCGTCGATATAGTCACACCCATCCGGGACCTCCGGCTAAGCCGTGAGGAAGAGATCGCCTACCTCCGCAACAAAGGCGTCGCCATGAACTTCGAGAAGGCCCAGTACTCCGTCAACAAGGGCCTCTGGGGGACCAGCGTCGGCGGCAGGGAGACACTCTCCTCCCATGGTATGCTCCCCGAGGAGGCCTGGCCTACGCAAGTCACCCGGGATGGCTACGATGATGTGGTCCTGCACTTCGAGAAGGGAGACCTCGCCGGCATCAACGAACTTCGCTTCGACCATCCCGCCGACGCCATCCGCCACCTCCAGTCGCTCGCCGGGCCCTTCGGCATCGGTCGCGACATCCACGTGGGAGACACCATCATCGGGATCAAGGGCCGCGTAGGCTTCGAAGCGGCCGCACCCATGGTGATCCTGAAATCGCACCACGCCCTCGAGAAGCACGTCCTCACCAAATGGCAGCTCCAGTGGAAGGACACGCTCGCGCAGTTCTACGGCAACTGGCTGCACGAGGGACAGATCCTCGATCCCGTCATGCGCGATATCGAAGCCTTCCTGCTTCATTCGCAGGAGACGGTGACGGGACGAGTGTTCGTACGCCTCATGCCCTACCGCTTCCAGATCGCCGGCATAGAGTCGGAACACGACCTCATGAGCAGCCGTTTCGGCAAGTACGGCGAGATGAACACAGGCTTCACCGGCGAGGATGTACGCGGCTTCAGCCGCATCTTCGGCAACCAGACGGCCATCTGGCACGCCGTGAACGGAGAAGCGAAGCCATAAACCAGCGCACCGATGGACAAGACAGTCGCAGGCATCGCAGGCGGAGCAGGCTACACGGGCGGAGAACTCATCCGCATCCTCCTTGGCCACCCCGGCGTGCGCATCGCCTGGGTCCTCAGCAAGAGTCACGCGGGTCAACCCCTCCACAAGGTTCACCAAGACCTCGTCGGCCAGACGGACGCCTGCTTCGCCGACCGCCCCACCGAAACGCCCGATGTGCTCTTCCTCTGCATGGGCCACGGGGAATCGCGCCGCTACCTGCAGGAGAACGAGGTGGACTCAAGAACCCGCGTCATAGACCTCTCGCAGGACTTCCGGCTCCCCGGCGCGAACATCATAAGCGATAGGTCCTTCGTCTACGGCCTTCCAGAACTCGACAGGGAGGCCATCCGTAATGCCCGGAACGTGGCCAACCCCGGATGCTTCGCGACGGCCATCCAGCTCGGCCTGCTCCCCCTCGCCAAGGCGGGACTGCTCGACGAAGTGGCCACGACGGGCATCACCGGCTCCACCGGCGCCGGACAGTCGCTGAGCCCCACTTCCCACTTCAGCTGGCGAGCCGACAATATCAGCGCTTATAAAACCCTCGAACACCAGCACATCGCCGAGATCACCGCCTCCCTCCGGAAGCTGCAGCCCCACCGTACACCTGCTGTGCACTTCATACCCTGGCGGGGCGACTTTACCCGAGGCATCTTCATAAGCAGCCAGCTCCGCTGCGAGGCCGGCCTCGAGGATATCCAGCAACTGTACGAGGACCATTACGCCGACCACCCCTTCACCCACACCACTCGCGACACCGTCTTCCTCAAACAGGCCATCAACACCAACCAATGCCTCATCCAACTCGAGATGTCGGGCGACAGACTGGTGGTGCACTCCGTCATCGACAACCTCCTGAAGGGCGCATCGGGTCAGGCCGTACAGAACATGAACCTGCTCTTCGGACACGAGGAGGCCGCCGGCCTCCGCCTCAAGGCGAGCTACTTCTGAACCAAGCCGCAAAGCACAACCGCATGAGACTCTTCGACGTTTATCCCATCAACGACATCGCCATCGAGCGGGCCTTGGGCTCCACGGTATGGGACGACAAGGGAACGGAATACCTCGATATGTACGGCGGCCACGCCGTCATCAGCATCGGCCATACCCACCCGCATTATGTGCGCCGCATCACCGAGCAGCTCTCTCGCTATGGGTTCTACAGCAACTCGGTGCGCATCCCCGCTCAGGAGGAACTCGCATCCCTGCTAGGACGCGTATCCGGCAGGGACGATTACCAGCTCTTCCTCTGCAACTCGGGCGCCGAAGCCAACGAGAACGCCCTCAAACTCGCCTCCTTCCTAACCGGCCGAAGCCGCGTGGTAGCCTTCCGCCGCGGCTTCCACGGACGCACCTCGCTTGCAGTGGCGGCGACCGACAACCCCGCCATCGTAGCACCGGTGAACCGGACCGAAAACGTCACCTTCCTGCCCTTCAACGACGCCCAGGCCCTGGAAGACTGCTTCCGGCGCGAGGGCGACCGGATAGCCGCCGTCATCATCGAAGGCATACAGGGCGTCGGAGGCATACACGTGGCCGATGACGAATTCCTGCGAAGGATCCGCGAGCTGTGCGACCGCCACGGCGCCGTCTATGTGGCCGATGCCGTGCAGTGCGGCTACGGGCGCAGCGGACGGTTCTTCAGCCACGACTACGCCGGCGTCGACGCCGACATCTACTCCGTCGCCAAGGGCATGGGCAACGGCTTCCCCATCGGGGGCATCCTCATCGCCCCGCACATCCAGCCACGGCATTCGATGCTCGGGACCACCTTCGGAGGCAACCCACTCGCTTGCGCTGCCGCATTGGCCGTGCTCGAGGTCATGGAGTCCGAAAACCTCATGCAAAACGCAGCACGCATGGGTGGTCTGCTGATGGATGGGATACGCGGGCTGGGCACCATGCAGAATGTCAGGGGCCGCGGGCTCATGATCGGATTCGACCCACCCGCTCATATGAAGGACCTCCGCAAGAATCTCCTCACCAAACAGCATGTCTTCACCGGAGAGGCTAAGCCCTCTGTGGTACGACTACTGCCCTCCCTGGCCCTCAGTGAGGCAGACGCCCTACGCTTCCTGCAGGCACTCCGCACCGAGGCAGAGGCCTTCCCCACCCACCCCGAAACAACCAAGCCATGAGGCAGTTCATCTCCGTGGACGATGTAGTCGACATCGAAGCGCTCGTCGACAGGGCCCTCGACTTCAAGAAAAACCCCTGGCAGCTTCCGGAGCTCGGACGCCGTCGCCGCATCGGATGCCTCTTCCTGAACCCCAGCATGCGCACCCGCCTCAGCACGCAGGTGGCCGCCCAACAGCTTGGCATGGAATGCCTGGTGTTCAATGTCGGCACGGAAGGATGGGCCCTGGAGATCGAGGACGAAGCCATCATGAGCGGCAACACCGTGGAACACGTGCGCGACGCCGCACCCGTCATGGCACGCTACTTCGACATCCTCGCCATCCGCACTTTCCCCAAACTGCAGAACCGCGACGATGACTACAGCGAACTCCTCATCCGACAGTTCATACGCTTCTCCGGCATACCCGTAGTCAGCCTCGAAAGCGCCACGCTTCACCCCCTGCAGAGCCTCACAGACCTGGTTACCATTCGAGAGTCCGTCGCCTCAGACACGGGCCTTTCCAACCGCAAGCCCCGCATCGTCCTCACCTGGGCGCCGCATATCAAACCCCTCCCCCAGTGCGTGGCCAATAGCTTCGCACAATGGGTCAACCGATGGGGCGGGGCGGACTTCGTCATCACCCATCCTGAAGACTACGAACTGGACGAGCGCTTCACCCGCGGGGCCACCGTCACCCACGACCAGCAGGAGGCCCTCAGAGATGCAGACTTCGTCTATGTCAAGAACTGGAGCACCTATCGCGACTATGGCAAGATTTATTGCAACGACCCCGACTGGATGCTCACGCACGAGAAACTCGCACAGACCCGATCGGCCAAGGTTATGCACTGCCTCCCCGTCCGCCGCAACGTGGAACTCAGCGACGAGGTACTCGACGGCCCCCATAGCATCGTGACACGACAGGCCTCCAACCGCGTCTGGGCCGCACAGGCAGTGTTGGCGCAGATCCTCGAAAACATAGGCAGGCCATGAGTGTGGATAGGACCGTGAACGTCGTCAAGGTCGGAGGCAACATCATCGACGACGAGGCCCGTCTCGACGCCTTCCTCTCCGACTTCTCCGCCCTTCCGGGCGCGAAGGTGCTCGTGCACGGCGGCGGGAAGCTGGCCACCCGCATGGCCTCCGACCTGGGCATCCCTCAGACGATGGTCGATGGCCGGCGCATCACCGACGCCGCCACCCTCCGCATCGTGACGATGGTCTACGCAGGCCTCGTCAACAAGGGCATCGTGGCGGCACTGCATGCCAAGGGCTGCACCGCCATCGGCCTGTGCGGGGCCGACGCCGATGTGGTCAGGGCCCATCGACGCACCCACCCCATACTCGACTACGGCTTCGTGGGCGATGTAGACGCCGTCGACGGAGACAGAATTTCCCGCTGGCTGGACGAGGGCCTGGCCGTCGTCCTCGCCCCCATCACCCATGACGGACACGGCACCCTCCTCAACACCAACGCCGACACCATCGCCCAGGAGGCCGCCCGTGCCCTCGCCGCCTTCCGCTCCACAC